>JACRCJ010000267.1 GCA_016219075.1 Deltaproteobacteria bacterium
GCTTAAATCGCTCAAGCTCTACCTCAACTCCTTCCGCGACCGGGCCATCTCGCACGAGGAAGCGACGAACCTGATATTCAGCGACCTGCTGAGGGTCTTGAAACCGAGGCGCATGGAGGTCGTCGGGGACTTTAATGTCAGGGGGAATGTGAAGACGGTCATACGGGTGGCTCTGTAGGGGAAGCCCTGGGAAAGCGTGGCCGGATCAAATCAGATCGCCGGAAAAGCCGGCGGCGGCGGTAAAAACGGGGTCAGGGGCCTGACCTTCTGAATACCCTTTTAAGTCCGTCTATGAGTGCGGCGTTCTCTTCCCTTTTTTTTACGGCAAACCTCAAGTACTCGGGCCCAAGCCCCCTGAAGGAGCTTAAGTCCCTTACGAGGATGCCTCTTTTAAGGAGCGCCCCCCGTACTTCGGACGCGTTGAGGCCCGCGCCCTTTATCCTGACCATGAGGTAGTTGGCCTCTGACGGGTAGACCGTAAACCTCTTCAAGCCTTTCAGCTCGTTGAAGAGAAACTCTTTCTCCGAGGCGAGCCACCTCTGTGTCCTTTCGATGTACGGGGCGTCACCGAGGGCGGCCTCGGCGGCGAACGAGGCTACGGTATTCACTGACCACGGCGGGAGCCTCTTTGAGAACCTCTTTACGACCCCCCTGTTTGAAACGATAAAGCCGAGCCTCAAGCCCGCCATCGAGAAGAACTTTGTCATGGAGCGCAGTACCACGATGTTCTTTCTTTTGACGGCCTCCCGCTTAACTGAACACCGCTCCGAAAAATCCGCGAACGCCTCGTCCACGACGAGCGTTGAGCCATACCTCTCAAGAACCCCGGCCGCTTCAATGACGGCCTCTTTTTCCACTACCGCGCCCGTTGGGTTCGAAGGGTTGCCGATGTAGACGAGGCCGTAGCCGTTCCGGGCCTTCTTTTCAAACCTCTTCAGGTCGAATGAGAAGCCCTCTTCCGCCCTCAGGACAAACGAATCGACGGGGCACCCAAAGACCTCCAGGGCCTTCCTGTACTCGCTGAAGGCCGGCTCCACGATAAGGGCGCTGCGGGGCTTGAAGACCTGGGGCAGAAGGTAGATGAACTCGGTGGAACCGTTCCCGGCCGCAAGGGAGAGCGGGGCTACCGAGTGGAACGACGCCAGAGCGGACTTCAGAGCGGAAGAGGCGGGCTCAGGGTACGCGCCAACAAGCCCGATAGCCTCTTTTACGGCCGAGCGGGCCCTCGGAGAAAGCCCCAAAGGGTTTATGGAGGCGCTGAAGTCCAGGAGGCTTCCCGCTTCCGAGCCTGACTCTGCGGACGCCTTCCAGATATCGCCTCCGTGTATGTCTTTCATATGGATATAGACCTGTTATTTTTAAAAGTCCGGCCCACCGGGGGTCTTAAGCCCGGGCAGGGTTAATAGATCGCCGTAACAGGGGGTCTTAAGGAGATTGAGGCCGGGCGGCTTAACCGAGGACGCCGCGCGCGTCTACGGCCACGGCCCCTCTTTCATGGACGACGAGCGGGTTTATCTCGAGTTCCTTCAATCCGTCGACCTTCTCGATAATACCCGCGACTTTCATTATCACATCGGCTATGGCGCCGAGGTCCTTTACCGTGCCTCCCCGGAACCCCGTGAGCATCGGGAACCCCTTGACCTCGCCCATCATCTCGAACGCCTCTTCCCGCGTAAGGGGAGCAAGCCTGTAGCTCACATCCTTCATAAGCTCGACGGACACCCCGCCCATGCCGAACATGACCACGGGGCCGAACTGCGGGTCCCGGACCGCCCCGACTATCACCTCGACGCCCCTGGGGACCATCTCTTCGATAAGAAAGCCTTCTATGAGGGCCGTGGGCATCTCATCGGCCACCGTGAGTATCATCTCCGACCACCTCTGCTCGAGCTCGGCCCTGTTCTTGATGCCGAGGGCCACTCCCCCGACCTCGCTCTTGTGGGCAAGGTCCGGGGAGACGAGCTTCAGTACGAGCGGATAGCCGATCTTGTCGGCCGCGTCCAGCGCCTCGACCACGTCCTTGGCGACAAGGAAACGGGGGACTGGCACCGAGGAGAGTCTCAATATCTCCTTGGCCTCCGGCTCCACGAGAGCGGTCCTGGCGAGGCTCAAGACCTCCTTGACTATCCTTTCCATCCGGTTTATATCCATTGTCCCTACCCGAGTCCCCCGCGCTTTTTCGCGGCGCCCTTCGCGAGGGCAGAAGCCGCCCTGACGGCGCTCTCAGGAGTTGAAAA
>JACRCJ010000268.1 GCA_016219075.1 Deltaproteobacteria bacterium
CGGTCCCGTTGTGCAGATACCGCACTATCATCGGGCTCTCCTTTACATGGTCGCTCCTGAAGTTGCCGATAAGGTCTTTCTCGGAGAGCCTGATGATGAGGTATTTGCCCGGCTCCATCCCGACAAGAGAGCTTTTTATCCTCTGTTTGAGGTTCACGAGCTCTATTATCAGCCCCGTGCCGAGCGTTATCGGCAGGTCGAGAGACGGCGCGCCGTCTGTATTCTGGCTTGAATTCTGGTGCATGACGCACCCCGTTTTAAGGATTTTTTCCGGATAGATGTAAATATACAACAGTAAAAGCCCCAAGTAAATAAAAAACGCGTCCCGCGGCAGGGGCAAAGAGCGCTCAGCCGGGGCGCAAAATAATCAATTTGTCGCGCAAATGTTATTAAAATATCAATTTGATTAATTGCTTAAATCTATAATAGGATTAAAGGACCCGGAACTGCGAATCGGATGAGGTGAAGGTGCTGACCATAGACTGGGTGCTGCCTGACGGGAATACGCTCGGGAAGACCTATACATTCTACCAGGACTTCAATGTCGTGACAAAGGGGAGCGGCGAGAGTTCATCGAGTTCGTCTCTTCGCCGGAGGCCGTGGATGTGATAAGGTCGATGAAGCATGTGAGGAACTGAAAGACATCAGGGACACTCGAGACCGGCGCCGGGGCATAAGCACAGCGTCTTTTTTTTGCCGGAGCTTGCGGGCGTTTGGCCTGAACATGGGATCTTTGAGACCCGGCCTTCCGGTCAGTCCGCCGTCTTTTTTACGCCCTTGCCTGTGAGGAACTCCGCGAAGGTCTTCGATACCGGTGAGTTGAACCGTACCCTGTGCGTGATGATGTAGAAGTGTCTCTTTATCCTTAGCCCCGAGACCTTCACCTCCCGGAGAAGCCCGAGTCTTGCCGAGTCTTTTACCGCAAGCCGTGAGATGAACGAAAGCCCCATGCCCGAGGTCACCGCCTGGATCATCGCCTGCGTTGAGCCTATCTCTCCGGCGACATTGAGGCCGTCGGTCCTTATGCCGCTTTTTTTAAGCGACTCCTCAAGCGAGGCCCTCGACCCGGAGCCCTGTTCCCGCTGGATAAGCGGCAGCCCGGAGAGATCTTTTTTCGTGATCAGGTCTTTTTTGAAGTCAATCGGGGCAGCGAGCACAAGCTCGTCGTCGAGGAACTTTTCGGTTACGATGTTTTTGTCCTTCACGGCGGAGCCGACTATCCCGATAGCTACCTCGCCGTCGAGGACCGAGCGGTATATCTCGCGGGTGTCGGCTATCTTGAGCGACGGGTAGACCTCCGGGTACAAGACCTTGAAACGGCTCAGGTATGCCGGGACGATGTACTCGCCGGGTATGGTAGAGGCCCCCACCGAGAGCGTGCCCTTCATCCTGCCGCCGAACTGGTCGAGCGCGAGCCGGGCGTCGTCCTTTAACTTAACTATCTCCCTGGCGTATCCGTAGAGTATCTCTCCGGCGCTCGTGGGGACGACCTTCCTGCCGAGCCTGTCAAGGAGCTTCGTGGATAGGTCTTCTTCGAGTGCCTTGATGTGGATGCTTACGGTGGGCTGCGTAAGGTAGAGCGATTCGGCGGCCTTTGAGAAGCTGCCGTGCTCGACGACCTTGCAGAATATCTCCAGGTACCTAAGCTCCACCGCGCTCCTCCATTTTCCGCCGCCATGCCGGTTTTTCTGTTATAGATATCTTCAATTCAACTCTTTGACGGTCTCTATGATATTACAGGCGGTCTCATTCAATCAAGGGCGTTTTTTTTGGCAGACTGGTTTGGGGAGAGGGGGGGATGTGTGGTAAAAAGGACTGCTTGAAGTTGACTCTAAGGGCGCAGGGCGGCCCTTTTACCGCAGGCCGCGTTTTTTCGGGCACAGCTTGTCATAAAGGTCACCGGTATATGTCTCCGGCGGTATCGCGCCCCAGTACTCGAAAGTGCCGCAGTACTTCGGCTCGGCCGAGCCCTTTTCCCATACCTCGCATTTGAGTATCCTGTACAGCCGGTGCAGGCAGTCGAACTCGAAGAGCCGCATAGTATAGTTTTCAGAGTCCGCGTGCTCCCTCTTGGTCTGGAACCTGAGCACATTGCCCATGCCTCTGGTCTCGACGCTCTCCTTGTCGTAATAAAAAATACCGTGTTCGTTTTGTCCGTACTTCAGCCAGTCGGCTCCGTAAGCGTCAGTGAATAAGAAGAAAGCCGCGAATATCACGAGAAGTATTTTCTTCTTCCATGCCATAGATGAGAGCACCCCCCCGGATAAAAGCCGCCTGAATGTTAATTTTCTAATGATACCAGTGTAACTTAAAACAATGAAATCTCAAAACCCTATTTGCCGGCAGGAGACAAATCATCCCAAATGCCCCGCCAGAGGGGGGCGCATCGCAAAGCGCAAGGCGCAC
>JACRCJ010000047.1 GCA_016219075.1 Deltaproteobacteria bacterium
AATATCCAGGCCCTTCATTTTGGCCGCCTTTAAGATAGCCTCCCCAAGGGGATGCTCGGAGCCTTTCTCGGCTATAGCCGCATACAAAAGGACCTTATCTTCAGACTCGCTAAAATCAAGTATGTCCGTCACCGACGGCTCGCCCTTCGTGAGCGTCCCTGTCTTGTCGAAGACAACGGTTGTAAGCTTCTGAGCCCGTTCAAGATATTCCCCTCCCCTTATGAGTATCCCCGCCTCGGCGCCCTTGCCCACCCCGACCATCAAGGCCGCGGGGGTTGCGATCCCCAAGGCGCAGGGGCAGGAGATGATAAGCACGGCTATGAAGGCCAAAAGCCCCTGCGGGAAGTTCCCGGCTATCCACCAGCCGAAAAAGGCGATAAAGGCCGTAGCTACGACAGCCGGCACAAAGTAGCCCGTCACCTGGTCTGCTATCCTCTGTATGGGGGCAGAAGATGCCTGGGCCTCCTCTACCATCTTTATTATCTGGCTAAGGGTAGTCTCGGCCCCTACACGCTTGGCCCTGAACTTGAGCATGCCGACCTTGTTCATAGTCGCCCCTATGACCTCATCTCCGGCCCTCTTCTCAACAGGGATGGACTCCCCTGTTATCATCTTCTCATCAACTGCGGACGACCCCTCTATGACGGTCCCGTCGGCCGGTATCTTCTCACCGGGACGGACAACGACGATATCGTCTATCTGCACGTACTCCGCAGGTATTTCCATCTCAGCGCCTTCTCTAATAACCCTCGCTGTCTGGGGCTTAAGGTCGAGTAGCTTTCTTACGGCGGCCGATGACTTTTTCTTTATTATCTCCTCCATGTATTTCCCCAGGAGCACAAAGGCTATGATGACGGCGGAGACTTCGAAATACACGTCCCTCTCAGCCACCTTCACCGGCAGGATATCCGGCGCGAATATAACGATTACCGAATACACATAGGCCACGGTCGTGCCGAGAGCGATTAAAAAGTCCATGTTTATCATCCGGTTCTTTATCGCGTTATATGCACCCTTGTAAAAACTCCATCCTCCTATGAACTGGACGGGCGTGACGAGGATAAAGAGCCACATGCCCCAGGTAAACCATGGAAGCTGAGGTATCGGCGCCCATGTCACGATTGTGGCGCCCGCCGCAAGGCCGAGGAAAAAGGCCGCCCTCAGAAGCGCGAGAGCGAGAACTCCAAAAAGGGCTATAGAGACCCGCCTTTTCATCTTTTTAAGCTCTTCCTCGGGTGCCTCGAAGGTCCTCAGGCATCCGTCCGAGCAAAAATAGTACATCCTTCCGCCCATCTCTTTTTTTAGCGACCTGTTCTTATCTACGACCATCCCGCAGATAGGGTCCTTGGCAGTCTCATGAGCGCCCGCTTCAGCGGTTGTCATTTCCTTATGAGGCTTTTTTTGCGGTTCTCCTTGAGGGGCGGCAGCGGACATAAAAGAGGCCGGGTCCTTATCAAAGCGCTCCTTGCATTTTAAAGAGCAGAAATATACTTCCCTGCCTTTGTATGTGCTTTTCCCGGCGGCCTTTGCCTCGTCTACTGTCATCCCGCAGACAGGGTCTTTTTGCATGGTTACCTCTCTGAAAATATATTTTTTAAGCCTGTGGCCTTCTTCTCCTTGCCCGTGGTATAAAGCGCGGCACCTCATCCATGTACCTGCGGTATCCGGGCATCCTCTGCGCAAGGTCTATCTCTTCTATGAAGGCCTGGACTGCGCACCAGAGAATGCCGAGGACGCAGGCGAGGACTAAAGCAAAAGTCGGCCTTAAAAAGGCAAGTCCCAAGAGGGCCAGAAAACCACCGCTATAGATAGGATGCCTCACATACTCATAAAGCCCTTCCCTTACAAGGTCGTCTTTTACTGAGGGCATGTGGGTTTTCAGCCCCAGCAGCCAATGGCCCCAGATTATCGGCACGGCCCCAAGGAGTATAAGGAACCAGCCTAAGGCGCGGCTCCATCCAGAGGGATTAAAAAGAAATGCCGAAGGGGCAAACCAGGCAAGGAAAAAACCTAAGTACGATAGCGGTATGCCTATGACGTTTCTCAAAACGAAGGTGGCAAGCCTTCCGCCACGCTCGCCCCAGCGCCTTGAGTAATATGCCGTAAAGGCGCTTGCCCATGCCGCCAAAAGGCCTGGCAGCAGGAAGATGAGAAACTTCATAAAAGCGCCCCCTTAAAGCCTTCCCGACCTGTAGATCGACCATACAAGTCGCAGTCCAAGTACAAGGGCCACGATGTATCCCGCCATTCCAAGAAGAGGGATGCCGTCGTACGAAGGCCCTATGTGTATCTGCATGATTATGGATGAGCCTACGATTATGGCGGCTATGATGAGGCTGAACGAAAGCCGGTTGCTCGCCTTATCTATGTGAGCCTCGATGCTTTCGAGTTTCTCGTGCTTGAGCTTAAGCTCAAGCCCTTTTTCGCTTATGTTTTTAATGAACCTTACAGCGTCCGAAGGCAGTGTCTTTGAGAGCCTGTTTAAATCGCGAAGGGCCTTGTAAATATCGCTTCTCGACATCTTCGGAGCGAACCGGCGCAGCAGAAGGGTGGTCGCGTAGGGCCTTATGTTCTCTATAAGGTTAAACTCGGGGTCAAGGCTCCTTACAAGGGATTCCACCGTCATCAGGGTCTTGCCGAGAAGGAGGAACTCCCTTTTGACCTTTATATTGTACTGTTTGCCGATAAGGATGAGGTTCCTCATCACCTCGGCGAAGGAAAACTCCTTCATCGAGCGTGTATAATAAGCCCCTATGAAATCCCCTATGTCCCGCTTGAACGCCTCCCTGTCTATCTCTACGTCTATCATCCCCATGCTCGTGTACGCGTCCGCTATGCCGTCCATGTCCCTTTCTATAAAGGCGAAGAAAAGATCGGCAAGGTCTTCCATCGTCTTCCCGTCGAGTTCGCCCACTATGCCGAAGTCATGGAAGCAGATGCTGCCGTCTTCCATGACAAAGATATTTCCGGGGTGCGGGTCCGCGTGGAAAAAGCCGTCCTCGTGTATCTGCTTAAGGAATATTGCGTTTACCCTCCTTGCGAGTTCTTGCCTGTAAGTGGTCTCTGCGGCCGTAAATTCAGAGATTTTTCTTCCGCTGCTGAAGGCGGTAGTGAGTACTTTTTTCCCGGTAAGCTCCATGTAGACCTCGGGGACATGGACCCTTTCGTCCCCCTCGAAGTTCCTTTTGAACCTCTCACCATTTCGGCCTTCGAGGGTGAAATCGAGCTCCCTTGTTATGACCCTCTCGAACTCCTCAACAAGTCCAACGGGGTCAAAACGCCTGCTCTCGTGCACGTACCTCTCAAGGAGCCTCGCAAGGCCCGCCATGATCCTCAAGTCCTCCCTTATGGTCTCCTCTATCCCCGGCCTCTGCACCTTTACTATTACCTCGGTGCCGTCCTTGAGAGTAGCACGGTGGACCTGGCCGATGGAGGCCGCCGCGAGCGGCTCTTCGCTGAACGTTCCATAAAGCTCCTCTACAGGGGCGCCCAGTTCCTCTATTATTACGGCTTTTACCTCTTTGACCGGGAAGGGCGGGACGGCGTCCTGGAGTTTCTTAAGTTCCGTTGTAACGTCATCGGGGAGCAGGTCGATGCGGAGGCTTAAAAGCTGGCCGAATTTTACGAAAGTCGGGCCGAGCTCCTCAAAGGCAGTCCTGAGCCTCTCGGCCCTGCTCAAGCGATGCTCTTCAGGGGGATGCCTTTTCTTCAGAGGCAGGTTGAGCCTGTCCACAAGATAACCAAACCCGTACCTTATGAAAACGCCAAGGATCTCTTCAAAACGGCCTATGTTTTTGAATGTCTCCATTGATTTTTAAAAGCTTCCTATTTCATCATCTTGTCTGCAATCTCGAACCTGAAGACCCTCTCGGCGACACCGGCGACATCCTCTATCACAAGCTCCACATATTTTGCCGAGGGAATATCCATGTCTTTAAACTCGACGGTGGCTTCCCTGTGGTGGCCCGTGCCGGAAGCTGAAATAAGGTCAGGGTGGTAATCCTTGCCTTTGTCATCGCGGAGTATCGTAACATCTTCTATCTTGTACCGGTCGAGGTCTACGGAATGGGTATCGAGGGTCACCTTGAACTCAGGAGAACCTTTCCCTGGGTTCAGATAGGTGACCTTTACGGTCACTTCGGCCTGTGCGGCCTCCTTCGTAAAGCCATTCTGCGCCTGCGTCTCCTCTTTGCCCTCCGACGGCTTGTCCATCCCCACGCCCATATGCTCCTTCATGTGCTTATCCATGTCCGTCATCTGCCCCATGGAAGGCACGGCAAAAAGCAAAAGATAAGCAAAAACACCGATTACGATCTTTTTCATGTCTGCCTCCGTTTGTATTCTTTATGTTCGTTTAAAGACGTCCCTTAAAGTATACCCTATCGAAGTAAAGACACCGAGCAGGACAAGCCCTACGCCGGGGCCGGCTATAAATACCGCGGACGCCTCCGCGGCCTCAGGTCCGAGCGCGGGGGTCATATAGCCCATTACTATCCAGGCGAATGGATATATGATCCCGCCAAGCCCCGTAAGGACGGAAGCTATGGTTTTCACCCTCGCGCTTGCGGAACTAAAAGCAAGGACAAGGGAAATTAAAACCGTTGCGAGGCCGAGGCCCATGGCATGGAGATGGCCCCTTACGAGCCTTGTGTGCGCAAGGCCCATAAGAGGGTTATCGTGCTCATGCCCCCCTTTGA
>JACRCJ010000275.1 GCA_016219075.1 Deltaproteobacteria bacterium
TGGAGAGGAAGAAGGTAGTGGCCGAGGGCGCAGGGGCCGCCGTAGTGGCCGCGGCCATAGAGGGCAAGCTCCCGGCCTTAACCAAAAAGGCCGCCTTCGTCATAAGCGGCGGCAATATCGATGTAACGATACTCGACAGGGTCTTGAGGACCGGGCTCCTTAAAGAGGGCCGGGTCGTAAAAGTTGAGACCGTGCTCCGTGACGTGCCGGGGTCTCTTGCTAAACTGACGGCCGAGATAGCCGCCCTCAAGGCGAACATCCTTCAGGTCGTGCACAGGAGAGACGCCGAGGATGTGGCGGTGGGGCTTGCAAGGCTCGATGTGATATTGGAGGTCGAGGGGCCGGACCACGCGCACAAGGTAGTAAAGACGCTTGAGGAGAAGGGGTACAGTATCTCCTCGTAACCCTCTCGTCCTTCGACATGAGGGGATAAAGGAGAAGCGACAAAGGGCTTGCCCCCTACTCCCCGGTCTTCCCCTTCCACCTCTTGAGCCCTTTCAGTAACTCAATGGCGGTCTCTTTAGCCTGTTCCTCGGTAATATTTTTGTTGATCCTCATAGGCCCGGCGAGCTTTACCGCCATCTCTTCAACCGTTATCTCGGGTTCGGTGAAAGCCCCCTTGTAGTAGCAGAACTTGCAGTAATCGAGCCTTCTCACGCCGTTGGCTTCAGTGGAGAACTCTTCAGGTTTCATTATAAGCATCCCGCAACTTTGACACTGCATGGCATCAGGTCCCTCTTTTGTTTTTTATGATTTAAATCCCATCGGGTCTTTTTGACCGTATTCTTTTAACCCATCCTGCCCATAAGAGACCTTCCGGCCATAAGGTGCATGTGAAGATGGAAGACCGTCTGCCCGCCTTCCTCGTTTGTGTTTATGACGAGCCTGAAGCCCTTCTCGTCCACGCCCGCCTTTTTCGCCGCCTCCTTCGCCGCCATGAGCATATCGGCCAGGAGGTCCCTGTCGTCGCACTCAAGGATCGTGGAGTAGTGCTTCCTGGGCAGTATCAGAAGGTGGGTGGGCGACTGCGGGTTTATGTCTTTTATGACTACGAGGTTATCCGTCTCGTGGACGACCGTGGATTTCATCTCTTTTGACGCGATCTTGCAGAATACGCAGCTCATAGGCTATCCTTTCTTCCCTCTCGATTCTTTCTCGGTTAAGCCGGAGACCCCGAACCTGCGTCCAAGCTCTCTAAAGACGGCCTCTATCTCAAGGCCCTCGTTTGAAAGGAGCACAAGGGTATGGAACCACAGGTCGCAGAACTCGTAGAGGACCGAGTCCCTGCCCTTCTCCCTGGCGGCCTCGACAAGCTCCCCGGACTCTTCCTCTATCTTGGCCAGTATCTTGGGAAGCCCCTTCGCGTAAAGCGACGCCACATACGATTTATCCGGAGGCGAGTTCTTCCTCTCCTTGATTATCTCGTAGAGCGCTTTAATGACCTGCGGCCCGGCTGGGGCTGGTCTTTCGTCCTCCTTAAGGGACCTGTAAAAGCAGCTCCTCTTTCCGGTGTGGCAGGCCGGGCCCTTCGGCTCGACAAGAAGAAGTATTGTGTCGCCGTCGCAGTCGTAGCGTACGGAGCGCACTTCGAGGAAGTTCCCGGAGGTCTCGCCCTTTAGCCAGAGGCTTTGCCTTGAGCGGCTGTAAAAATGGGCCTTGCCCGTAGATAAGGTCTTTTCGAGCGACTCCCTGTTCATATAGGCCACCATCAGGACCTCCAGGGTAGCGGCGTCCTGCGCTACCGATGGCACAAGCCCGTCAGGACCGAATTTTATCTCTGAGAAGTTCTCCATTTGCCTCTTCCGGTTTCGCGCAACGGTAAGGTCGAGGATATAATAACAAGCGATGTGTTGTCAACAGGTTGCTTTGCCGGAAACACTCTTTCAGGGCTGTTTTTTTTAGTTTTTTTACAGAACCGGGCTTACTTGACTGCCGCCTCCTTAACTGATAAACTTCATCCATGCCAAAGGACGTCATCGAAAGATTCGAGTTAGAGTTCCTTCAGATAATCAATGAACAAGGCGTTTTTGATTCTGCGCTTCTCCCCCCATTTAAAGACCCCGACTTTAAAAAGATCTTTGAGACGATGGTGCTGGTGAGGACCTTCAACCAGAGGGCCTTGAGCCTCCAGAGGGAAGGGCGCATCGGCACATACGCCTCGATCCTCGGCCAGGAGGCGTCCCAGATAGGGAGCGCTCTGGCCCTTGAGGACGGCGACTGGATATTCCCGTCGTTCAGGGAGTCGGGGGTCTTTATCTCGCGCGGCTATCCGATGTGGATGCTCTACAGGTACTGGATGGGTGATGAGAGGGGCATGAAGGCCCCGGAGGGCATGAACATATTCCCGATGAGCGTTCCGGTGGGCACTCATCTGCCGCATGCGACAGGGGCCGCGTTCGCCATGAAGCACAGGGGCGATAAAAAGGTCGCCGCCGTCTACTTCGGCGACGGCGGCTCTTCAAGGGGGGACTTTCACGAGGCCCTGAACCTCGCCGGCGTCTTTAAAGCGCCCGTAATATTCCTCCTCCAGAACAACCAGTGGGCCATCTCCGTGCCAAGAGCGAGACAGTCCGCGGCGAAGACTCTGGCGCAGAGGGCCTTCGGCTACGGCGTCCCCGGCATACAGGTGGACGGCAACGACCTCATGGCCGTCTACTCGGCCACGAAAGAGGCGGTTGACCGCGCCAGAAGGGGCGATGGACCGACCCTCATAGAGTGCTACACATACAGGCTCGACGACCACACCACCTCCGACGACGCTTCGAGGTACAGGAACAAGGAAGATGTCGAGGAGTGGAGGAAGAAGGAACCCATGATAAGGTTCAGGCTCTTCCTCGAGAAAAAAGGACTCTGGACGAAGGAGTACGAGGAAGATGTTTTGAGAAAGGCCCTCGAAGCGGTCGACAGGGAGATAGAGGCCGCCGAGAAGTACCCCGCCCCCGACCCGGCCGACATAATACGATACACCAACAGCGAACTTACCCAGACCCAGAAGAGGGAGCTTGAGGAGCTGGGATGGGAAAAATAACCATCGTCCAGGCCATCAACATGGCCCTCTCCGAGGAGCTTGCCAGGGATAAGGATGTAGTCATCCTCGGCGAGGACATCGGCAAAGACGGAGGGGTCTTCAGGGTCACCGAGGGGCTTGCCGAGAAGTTCGGCCCCGAAAGGGTAGTGGACACCCCTTTGTCGGAGCTCGGGATAATAGGCGCTTCAATCGGGATGGCCGCCTACGGCATAAAGCCGGTCGTCGAAATACAGTTCATGGGCTTCATCTACGCCGGGCTTGAGCAGATATTCTCTCACGCATCCCGTTTGCGCTCGCGCACAAGAGGGCGCTTTACCGCGCCGATCGTCGTAAGGACGCCGTACGGGATAGGCATAAAGCCTCCGGAGCTCCACTCGGAATCCGCGGAGGCGTTCTTCTGCCACATGCCCGGAGTAAAGGTCGTGGTCCCCTCGACCCCGTACCACGCCAAGGGGCTTCTTAAGTCCGCCATACGGGACCCGGACCCGGTCATATTCCTTGAGCCCTCAAGGCTCTACAGGTCGATAAAGGCCGAGGTCCCCGAAGACGACTACACCGTGCCTCTCGGGAAGGCCGAGGTCTACCAGGAAGGCAACGATATCACGGTCGTAGCGTGGGGCACGATGCTCCACAGGGCCGCCGAGGCCGCCGAGGGGTTCGACTGCGAGATAATAGACCTGATGACATTAAAGCCGATGGACGAAGAGGCGATACTCAAGTCCGTTAAAAAGACCGGAAGGCTCGTTGTCGTGCACGAGGCCACGAAGAACTGCGGGCTCGGCGCCGAGATAGCGGCCCTTGTCGCCGGGGAGGCGATGGAGCACCTCAAGGCGCCGATACTGCGGGTAGCCGGCCCCGAGGCCGTGGTGCCGATGGCGAGGCTTGAGGACTACTACATGCCGGATAAGGAGCGGATCCGCAAGGCCTATGAAAAGGTGATGCTCTACTGACAGGCCGGAAGCGTTTAAAGACTCTCCTCAGACACTAAAAACCCCGATTATCCGAGAAGTCCGGGCCGCAGGACGAAAGCCGTACGGGTTTGATTTTCTACAGCGTTTGTTCCGCCGAAGCAGGCATACGGTCTGCCAGGGGCCCCGTTCCGCGCGTATCTTAAAACACAATCAATCAAGGAGAGTCCTGAGATGGTATTCGAGTTCAAGTTGCCCGACCTTGGAGAGGGGATAACCGAAGGCGAGGTCGTCAAGTGGAGGGTCAAGGAGGGCGACTCCGTCGAGGAGCACCAGATAATCCTCGAGGTCGAGACCGACAAGGCCATCGTCGAGGTCCCTTCCCCGAAGAAAGGCAGGGTCGTAAAACTGAATAAGGCCGAGGGCGACACGGTCGCCGTCGGGGAGACACTCCTTAAGATCGAGCTTGAAGGCGCTCCCGCCGCGGAAAAAGCGGCCGAGAAGGCGCGGGAATCGGTCTCCGTCGTGGGCACGCTCCCGGAAACCGAAGAGGTGATGGCATCACCCAAGGCCCGGGCCCTTGCAAAAAAGATAGGCATCGATATCTCCTCGATAAGAGGGAGTGGGCCCGGAGGGCTCGTCACGGACAAAGATGTTGAGGCCGCGGCCGAAGGCGCGGGAGTCGCTCCGGCGGAAAAACCCGCGGAGGCCGTCTCGAAAGAGGCCGGGGCCGACAGGTTCGGCCCAGTGGAGCGGGTCCCCATAAAGGGCGTAAGAAAGAGCATAGCCAAGAACCTCCTGGCCTCGCAGCGCACCGCCGCGTTCGTCACGGGCATGGACGAGGCCGATGTGACGGAGCTCTGGGACTTGAGGGAGAGAGAAAGGAAGAACGCGAAGGAGAAGGGGGTGCACCTGACCTTCCTGCCGTTTTTCATGAAGGCCGTCCAGCACGCGCTCACCGCGCACCCGTACCTGAACGGCTCGGTCGACGAGAAGGGCGCGGAGATAATAGTGAAGAAGTACTACAACATCGGCGTGGCCGTGGACACACCGGACGGGCTAATGGTCTCGGTAGTCAAGAATGTCGATAAGAAGACGATACTTGAGCTTGCAACCGAATTGCAGGAACTGAGCAAAAAGGCGAGGGAAAGAAAGATAACGCTTGAGGAACTGAAGGGTTCGACCTTCACCATCAGCAACTACGGCTCGTTCGGAGCGACCTACGCCACCCCCATCATAAACTACCCGGACATAGCGATACTCGGCACAGGTAAAATTGCCGAGAAGCCCTGGGTCAAGGACGGCAAGATAGTGATACGCAAGGTCCTGCCCCTGTCCCTCACCTTCGACCACAGGGTCGTGGACGGGTCCGAGTCAGCCAGGTTCCTCTCGAAGGTGGTTAACTACCTTGAAGACCCCGCGAGCATCTTCATAGAGAGTGCGTAGGGGGCTGGCGGATGTTTTAGTAAAAGGCCCGGTAAAAGCCGGGCCTTTTTGTGCCTCCTATAGCGTGGTTAAACTGCAACAATACTTCCTGAAAGTATCGGTTGAGAATTTTCTTGAAAAGCTGTATATTTTTGCTGGTAATTCATAGAGTAGGGTGGGCACCGCCCACCATAAA
>JACRCJ010000266.1 GCA_016219075.1 Deltaproteobacteria bacterium
TATCGGCCTTCCCTTGGGGCCGAGCACATACTTTAGGAACTCCCTGGAGCGCTTCTCTTCCCCCGTGGTCTTCACCACGGCAGCGGCCTGCTTTATCGGGTTATGGAGCCTCGCGTCTATCATTGTGTAGCTTATCTCCGGGAGGTCCGCTACCGACAGGGCCACTATCCCGGTCCCGGCGTTGCCGGTCTGAATGAACTGGAGCGTCTGCCTGACATTCTCCCCGTAGACGAGCTTGCCCTTGATTCTGTCCCAGACCCCGGCGGACTTCAACGCCTCCATGGCGGCTACCCCGTAGGGGGCGTGCGCCGGGTTGGCTATCGCCACCTTTTTTATCCGGGGGTCCAGAAGGTCTTTAAGGTCTTTTGCCACTACGCCGGAGGCCCTGTTCACCGCCAGCACCAACCTGCCTGTGGCGTAGACCTCGATGGTATCCGGTATAACATAGCCGCCCCTGTCGAGCTCGTCAATATATTTGCTGTTCGCGGCGAAAAAAATGTCGAAAGGGGCGCCCTTCTCAATCTGCCTCGCGAGCATCCCGGTGGAGCCGAGCGAAAGCACCACCTTTACCCCGGTCTCCTGCTCGAAGTTTTTCGCGATCTCCCTGAAGGCGAATGCCAGGTCCGCGGCCCCGGCTACCGTGAGCCTGCCTTGAGCCTCGCTTTTCCCGCATGAGAAAAAGAGCGCGATGAAGAGCATGACCGTGACAAGCGACGCATTGGCGGCGGTACTAAAAAAAAATCTCATCGAAAGACCTCCATGAGTCATTAGCAGGCTGCTGAAAACAGCCCGACCCACCCTATGGGCGGGTCCCCCGGCAATCCATGGTTGTATTGCAAAATTGCGAGACTTTTTTAGCGTAATAGAAAGCACCCGTGACCATACGGCAAGTAAAGCCGTAATCGAAGCAAGAGGCGCACCAACATTATAAAAAGCAATTTGTGAGATTTGGACGGATTCACTCCGGCCAAATCGTAGTTGAAAAAGCCATGGACGGACTTTTTCAACACCCTGTTAGATAGTAACGAAACGGCGATAGTCAAAGATAAAAAGACCCGCCGCTAAAAAACCAGTACAATGACAGGGCTGCTAACCCCGCCAGAGACAGCCTCCTTCCCATCTTCGTCCTCCTGTATCGTTATAAATACCGGGTTCGTTATTCCCTGCTGACTATAGCGTATGCGAAAAAAAATCAACGCTTCCCCGTCCCCCCGACCCTCCGCCCCTCTCTCTCCCTGAACCTTTTAAACTCCGAATCAAGCTTCCTGAACGTCTCTATGGCCTTTTCGCCGGCCCCGGTAAGCGTCGCCCCGCCGCCGTTTTTGCCCCCCGCACAGGCCGTCACAAGAGGCGTCGGGGACTGCCTGTTCATCGACTCAACGAGTTCCCACGCCTTCCTGTAGGACATCTTCAGGGACTTGGCGGCCCGTGTTATCGAGCCGAACTCCTTTATCCTCACAAGGAGCGTGATCCTGCCCACGCCGAGAAAAGTCCCCTCGGTCCCCTCTATCCAGATATGTCCCTGGACCGTATAGGCCGGGGGGCCCTTCGCGTTCGTGAGCGCCGGCGGCCTTTTTCGTGCGGAGTCACTCATCAGGCGTAATATACTGCGGGGAATAACCCTTGTCAAGGATTTTCCGGCCTTAACTCAGCGTCTTTAAAAGCGTGCGGCGCGGGGGCGTGGCGGAAAAACAAGCTAACCGGGGATGAAGATGCCGATGGTGATGCCTTTGGCGCCTGAGGCGCCGGCCCAGACTCTGCCGCCGTGGGCCAGCACAAAACTTTTGACTATGGAGAGGCCGAGCCCGGCCGCTCCTGTCCTTACCCCTTTATCGGTCAGGTAATAAGCGTCGAATATCCGTCCGGCGTCCTGGCCGGAAAAGCCCTCGCCGTCGTCGTATACGGTCAACATGATCCCTCCTTCGCGCGGGGCCACGGAGACGCTCACCTCGGAGGCCGCGTGCTTGAAGGCATTGGACAGGAGGTTGTAGAGTATCCTCTGGAGCTTTCCGGGGTCGGCGTTTACGGCCATGTCGACCGGAGAGCCCCCGGGGTACTCAACGCCGTTGAGAAGGAGTTTTTTCCCGGCCCTCTCGAACGGCATGGATGCCTCCCTGAAGGCGGTGGCGAAACTGACCGTCTCTTTTCTGAGGGCGATCGCCCCGGACTGGGCGCGGCTGTAGTCGAGGATATCGGATGTCATGGAGTTTAACTTCTGCGAGGACGAAAATATCGCGTCGAGCTTCTTTTTGGTCTTTTCGCCGCCGTCCCTGTTAACCATCATCAGGAGCTCCGAGTTGGCCATTATGGTGGTGAGAGGGCCACGGAGGTCATGGACGATATGGTCTATGTACATCCGGTTCATCCTCTCTGTCTCTTTCTTCTCCGACATGTCGAAGGCTATGCCAAGAAAGCTCCTGATCTCGCCGTCAGGGTCCTTTATGGCGTTTATCGAGAGGAGTACCGGGACCTCGGTCCCGTCTTTTCTCAGGTTTATCATCTCGCCCTTCCAGAAGTTCTTTTCAGGGTCGAGGATATCCCTCCACATCGCCCCGTAGAGCTCTTTTGTGGAGTGTTCCGATTTGAGCACCCTCGGGTTCTGCCCGATGACCTCGCCCCTCGTATACCCGTACAGGTCGAGAAACGCCTGGTTCACATCCATTATGGAGCCGTCCCTGTCGGTCACGGCCACGGCGTCGTTTGAGAACCTGAAGACCCTCTGGAACTCTTCGGTCAGCAGCCCCGGCACATCCGCGCCCCCTCCGGTGTTTACGAGGACCATGAAGGAATAGGTCTCACCAACGGGGTCCCTCAACGGATAAGCGGAGAGGAAGAGGTCGACAGTGGAGCCTCCCTTGCGTAGCATCCGTAACTCATGGGAGGTAGAGGCGGACGAGCGTTCTGCGGTAGATATGACGGCGGCAAAGAGCGCGTCGCCTCCCGTGGGAAGGAGGCAGGAGAAGTCTTTGCCCACGAGCTCCTCTGGCGCGTACCCGAGTATATCCTCAAGGCTCTTGTCGGACCTTATTATTTTCCCCTGCGTGTCGAGGTTGAGGCTTCCTTCTTTTGACATGAACACTCTTCCTTCTTATCATTACAGCGGCTCAAACGATTCAGAAGATTTAATGTACTCCTCAGGCCTTCAGCACGTCTTTAAGAAAAGAGGCCGCCCCGCGCGTCCCCTCGACCCCGAATATCTCGGCGAGCGTCTGGCCGAGGTCGGCAAATGTCTTTCTTGTACCGAGATCGACCCCGCCCCTGACCCTTTTGCCGTAGACAAGCAGAGGCACATACTCCCTCGAATGGTCCGTCGACGGCGTGGTCGGGTCGCACCCGTGGTCACCGGTTATAAACAACATATCGCCTTCTTTAAGCGCTCCTTTAATCCCGGGGAGCCTTTTGTCGGCATTTTCAAGGGCCGTTCTGTAGCCAAAGGGGTCGTTACGGTGGCCGTATAAAGTGTCGAAGTCCACAAGGTTGGTGAATATCAGCCCCTCTTTTACCCGTCCGAGCGCCTCAAGGGTCCTGTCTATCCCGTCGTCATCGCTTTTGGTATGTATCTCTTCGGTCAGTCCTTTATGGACGAATATGTCGCCGATCTTTCCGACCCCGACTACCGGGAACCCCTTCTCCTTTATCCGCTCAAGCACGGTAGTTCCCGGAGGCTCTATCGCCCAGTCCTTCCTCTCCTCCGTCCTCCTGAATGAGCCGGTACGACCCGTAAAGGGCCTGGCTATGACCCTGCCGATATTGTATTCGTAGAGGAACTCTCTGGCTACGCGGCAGACCCTGTAGAGCTCCTCCAGGGAGACGACCTCTTCATGGGCGGCTATCTGGAAGACGCTGTCCGCGGATGTGTAGACTATGAGCTTTTTGGTCTTGAGGTGCTCTTCCCCGAACTCTTGTATTATCTCGGTGCCGGAGGCCGCACGGCCTGAGAGCCATCCGTAGCCGGTCTCCTCTTCGAACCGCCTGAGTATCTCAGGAGGAAAACCGCCGGGGTAAGTCGGGAAGGGTTTGTCGAGTATTATCCCGGCCATCTCCCAGTGTCCGGTGGCAGTGTCCTTTCCCTTCGAGGCCTCGCTCATCCGCCCGAAAGAGGCTATGGGGGACGGGTGCGCGCCGATTGAGTCCACGCCCTCGATATTGCCAATACCAAAGGACCTGAGGTTGGGGATATCAATCCCGCCTGCAGCCCTGACAAGGTTGTCGAGCGTGTCGCTGCCGGCGTCGTTATACTCGGAGGCGTCCGGCAGCTCTCCCACGCCGAGGCTGTCGATTACTATTATTACCGCTCTTTTTATCGCGCTTTTCATGGTCTTAACGAGGGGAGAGAGCTATCAGGATGCTGAAAAAGTCCTTCCATGGCTTTTTCAGCCGCGACTTGGCCGTAGTCCATTCGTCCAAGTCTCACAAATTGCTCGACTTTTTTGTCTCGCAATTGCACTCCCTTTGGGTCGTGGCTGGCAAGGAATATTTCATTTGTATAGCTCGCCTTATCACTTCGTGAGCCGGCGAGCACCCAGTGGCAATACAACCATGGATTGCCGGGGGACCCGCCCGTTGGCGGGTCGGGTTGAGTTTTTCCGCAACCTGCTATATGTCCCTGTATCCCCTCGGTGTCACCATCCTTTCATCAGCCCTGAATGTCGTGGAGTTGCCTATTATGATTATCGAGAGCATGTCTACCCTCTCGTAGTAGCCTTCGAGCTCATCAAGCGTAGTAAGCACTACCTCCTCTCCTTCCCGCGTGGCGTTCCTTA
The DNA here is from genome assembly GCA_016219075.1 of Deltaproteobacteria bacterium. GTDB lineage: Bacteria > Desulfobacterota > GWC2-55-46 > GWC2-55-46 > GWC2-55-46 > JACRCH01. Next base: position 4,764 of record JACRCJ010000266.1, read on the forward strand.
CCAGCCCCACAGGGGTCGTCCCTTTCCTGTAGCGCCTGACGATTTCGATGGCTTTACCAAGCCCTTCAACCCTCTTTGAGCTCTTCGGGTTATACAGCGCGATGACGAAATCCGCCCTGGCCGCCATATCGACCCTCTCTTCTATCTTCTCCCAGTCGGTCAAAAGGTCTGAAAGGGATATGGAGGCGAAGTCGTGCATGAGCGGGGCGCCGAGGATGGAGGCCGCGGCCACAAAGGCCGGGATGCCGGGGACCACCTCCACTCTTACTTTAACGCCTTCAGAGGCCGAGATCTGTAGTATTAGCCCGGCCATGCCGTAGATGCCGGAGTCTCCTGAAGAGATGACGGAGACCTTTCTGCCGGCGCCCGCCATCTCGAGGGCTTTCCGGCACCGCTCGACCTCGAAGGTCATGCCGTTGGAGAAGACCTCTTTGCCTTTCGTGAGTTCCTCAATGAGGCCGACATACCTCGTGTAGCCGACGATACAGTCGGACTCCCTTATAGCGGCCTTCGCCCTTTCGGTAAGGTGCTCCAGAGAACCGGGCCCTATGCCTACGACATAAACGGCGCCCGCGCCAGCGCCACCGTCACCCTTTTTGAGACTATCTTTTTCAGCCATATCCTCTTTGCCCCCGAAGACAACAGCGCCGCCGGCTCAGATACCCCGACGGCCCCGGTCTTCTCTTTTACCACCCTTGAAGACCCGGATGGCGGTCTTTTTATTTTATTAAGCTCCGCTGGACCGAAGAACTCTATCGGGAGCCCGGCCTTTTCAGCGAAGCTGATAAGCCCCCGCTCGTCTTTTTTTATGTCGATCGTGGCAAGGTTCCTTACTGAGAGGATTGATACGCCCGCTGTCTTCAACGCCTTGAAAAGCGCCTCTCTTACCTCGCCGGCTCTCACGCCCCTCCTGCATCCGACCCCGGCAACGAACTCCTTCGGACGAAGCTCTATGGTACGGGCCGCGGCCCTGTTTTTTCTACCCGTCAAGGGGGTTATGAGCACAACGGCCTTGATGCCCTTAAGGCTTTCTGGCATCTTTCTTTTGAAGGAGAATGCCGGCACTCCGCCGAACGCCTTTTTTATTTCGGATAAACGGCCGGGGTCCTCATCGACGACGAGCACCGCGCCGCCCTTGAGTATCGCCGAGTTTACAACCTTTATCTTCCTTACATCCTCTATTGAAAGAGAGAACCTCCCGGCGATATCCTCAACGCAAGGCAGTCCCATCACGTCCGTTGCCGTGGTTATCACCGGGACTCCCCCTGTTACGGAGGCAATCTCTCTGGCGAGCCTGTTGGCCCCGCCGAGGTGGCCTGAAAGGAGGCTTATCACGAACCCGCCCAACTCATCCGTCACGATCACGGCCGGGTCCAGGTGCTTGCCCCTGAGTAGCGGCGCAACAGCCCTCACGGCTATCCCGGAGGCGCATATGAAGACCAGGGCGTCCGATGTCTCGAAGGCCCGCTTCGCATGAGCGAAGAGTCTTCCGCCCTTGAGCTCGACCGGGCTGAAGACCCGCCCGCCTCCGATTTTTTCGAGCTTGACGGCGAGAGAGAGGCCGTTTTCAGTCACCGCGAAAAAGGCGATTTTTCCGGTCGCGCGCTTTCCCGTCATCTGATTTTATCGAGCCTCCTGACGAGGGAGACCACGCCTTCAACCATTATGTCGAAGATCCTCTCGCCCTTCTCAACCGTGGCCTTGCCAGGGTCTCCCCAGACGGCCCCGGGCCAGTACTTAACCTTGTCCTTCGCCACCACGGGCTTAGGGA
>JACRCJ010000270.1 GCA_016219075.1 Deltaproteobacteria bacterium
CGTTCCAGTCGGCCGTCATCGCTCCTTCGAGCATGAACCTCTCGAAAAGGGGCATGCTCGCGTAACGCACCTTCTTGAGGCGCGTTAGATAGCTCCTGAAACGGGTGTGGGAGGTGGAGAAGTTCGAGAGCGCTATTACGATATCCGGGGTCCTGGCGAACTCGTCTATGAGCCTTTCGGCGCTCCTGTTGTCGTCCACATCGTAGATGGTCTTATCCAGGATCTTCTCAAGAAGCCCCTCGGCGTCGAGCTTGTTGACGGCAACTTGTCCGAAGGCGGCCACCCACAGCTCTTTCGGAGGCTCTTTTCCGTGTGCCTCCACCGCCGGAAATTCAAGAAAGCTTACCTCGCACAGGCCTTTCCCGGCCTCGGCGACCTCAAGGGCGATCTTTCTCAGGTCCGCTCTCTTTTTAAGCTCCTCAGGGTCCAAAGCCTCGTCTTTTCTTACAAGGTCCGTGAATACGAGGGCCCGTTCATCCTTCTTGACCCCGAGATTGACAGTGTAGATATTTTTAAGGACCTCGTTCATTGTATGCTCCTCGATAGCGCGATTTTTTTATTTTTAATCTTCTGAAAACCCTGGGGTTTCAGGCCCGGGGAGGGTTCATTGCGCGCTCTTTGTAAATATATCATCATGTCCGCTTTTGTCAACGCAACATTGGAGCTGACGCGTCATAACGGTTATTTGCCGGTGAGCCTGTTCAAAATATTGACATTCGAACTCATCTGAGCTAAAATCGCTTTCATTCATCGAAGTTACTCAACTCAACTCAACTCAACAGGAGAGAGCCGCATGGGAGAGAGGACCATCCTTTTAGTAGAGGACGAGGTTTATATCCGGGAGTCAGTGAGTGAAATGCTTGAGATGAACGGCTACAGGGTCACTACCGCTCCAACCGGCGAGGCCGGCATAGAGACCGCGAGGAAAAAGGACTTCGATGTAATCCTTACGGACCTGAAGCTTCCGGGCGCAAGCGGAATAGACGTCATAAGGGCCGTTAAGGCGGTCTCTCCCAATACGGCCTGCATAATACTTACCGGTTACGGGTCGATAGAGACGACCATCGAGGCTATGAAAGCCGGCGCGTTCACCTACCTTCAAAAGCCGCTCGTCAAGGACCATCTCCTTGTAACCCTTGAAAAAGCCTACGAAGTCTGCGAAGTCTACTCCCTCAAGGCCGAGAACTCCAAGCTTAAAAAAGAGATAACCAACTGCACCGAGGCCATACTCGGCACGAGCTCCGAGATCCAGGAGGTCAGGGATGTCATCGGCAAGATTGCCGACACCGACTCAACCGTCCTGATACTCGGCGAGAGCGGCACGGGAAAAGAGCTTGTAGCCAGGGCCCTGCACTACGGCTCTACCAGGAACAATAAGCCCTTTGTCCCGATAAACTGCGCGGCGATCCCGGAAGACCTCCTTGAAAGCGAGCTATTCGGGTACGAGAAAGGGGCCTTTACCGGGGCGATAGCCACAAAGATAGGCAGGTTCGAGGCGGCCCACGAAGGCACCGTATTCCTTGACGAAATAGGCGACATGAGCCCGGGCCTCCAGGTAAAGATACTGAGGGTATTGCAGGAAAAGGAGTTCGAGAGGGTAGGCGGCAGGTCCTCCATCAAGGTCGATGTGAGGGTCGTGGCGGCCACGAACCAGGACCTTGAGCGCGCCGTGGAGGAAAAAAAGTTCAGAAACGACCTCTACTACAGGCTCAATGTCATCCCCATACACCTGCCCCCCTTGAGGGAGAGGAAAGAGGATGTAGCACTTCTTGTAAGCCACTTCATCGACAAGATCGCCCTGAGGAAGAAAAAGACTGTCAAGGGCATAAACCCCGAGGCGCTAAAGATGCTCGAGAGGTACGATTGGCCCGGCAACATCAGGGAGCTTGAGAACCTTGTCGAGAGGCTTGTCGTCCTGAAAGAACCAGACACTTTCGTATCCGTCAAGGACCTGCCCGATAAGATCAGGAAGGGCTCCTTAGAGACCTCCGGCATAAGCGCCGTATCTTTTTCCGCCGAAGGACTGGACTTCAATGCCGCCGTCGATAACTTCGAGAAGGACCTGATACTCAGCGCCTTGAACAAGGTGAACGGCGTAAAGAAGAAGGCCGCCGAGATACTTAACCTCAACAGGACCACCCTTATAGAGAAGATGAAGAGAAAGGGGCTTCTCGACCATCTCGACCCGTCGGAGTCCGCTAACGAGATAGCATAGTCACATTATTGACTTTTTTTGTCTTTAAACCTGTCACCGGGCCGCTCTCCCGCTTTTTCATGCCTTTAAAGGTTCTTTATACCGGCTCTCCTCTTTAATCAGTAACCCATTGTTTTACCTCAAGTAAATAAGCAGGTCTCCCTCCCTTTAAAGGCGCCTCCGTCTATTATGGCACGGAAGTTGCTTTTATCTGCCGGTGATGTCTATACCATATTTGACAATGCACTCCGGCGGACTTCTTATGGCAAGGACCCTCTATACTATAATCTGGCTTCTGATGCTGGTATTTCCGGCATACGCCTCAGAGACCAATATCCTCGACATCAGGACCGGGCTTCACGAGGAGTACCACAGGTTCGTCGTGGAACTCTCCAAAAGCGTCAGGTACAGTGTGAAGAGGGAAGGAAGCGTCGTGACCGTCACGATGCTCAAGGTCAGGCCCGACTATCCGTCAGATAAGCTCCCCTCCACCGACTATCTAAGGGTAAAGACTCTCAAAGGCGATATGGACGGGGCTATCCCCGCCGCAAGGCTTGAGGTCGCCGTTATTGAAGGCGCAGAGGTAAAGCAGACGAACTGGTCCGAGCCTTTCAGGATCGTCCTTGATGTCTATCCGGGCAAAGACCGCACCCGGCCGAACGCCAAAAAAATACTTAAAGACACCCTGGGAGGCCCAGCCCAACCGGGAGGTATAGACGGACCGTCGGAGGAGCTGTTGAAGGCCGCCGGCAGGACCGTCACATTTAACAGCGGCTGGAGATGGATCTACAGAAAAAAGTTGATGAAAACACTCACCCTGGAGTCCGCGACCGACGAAGCCGTCATGAACATGGTCTTTAAAAACGAGCTCGGACTGACGGCCGGCTCCAAAGAGGAACTTTTAAAGGAGGCTGACGCCCTCATAAGCGCCATGGAGGCCGCCGGCGACCCGGCCGCCCTGGAAGTGCTCCGCGCCATAACCGGTTTCTTCGAGGAGAGGACCGACCCCTCCGGGCTTGAAACGGCCTTAAGGCTCAATCCCGATACCGGGTTTAAGGACCTGGGGCTGTTCATGCTCGGCGGCTACTACGAGACGAAAGGGTTCATGCCCGAGGCCCGCGGGTACTACTCGAAGGTCCTGGGGGACAAGACCGGAAGACTCATCCATTCGGCCTCGGTCTTTCAGAGAGCAAGGCTTTTTTTCAGGGAGAACAAGTATGAAGAGGCGAAAAAATTATTTGAGAAGGCATACGGGGCGGGTTTCCCGGGGGCGGATCTCTGGCTTGCCGACACCCTCCTGATAAAGGGCGAGCTGGAGCAGTCATGGGATATCTTCAGCAAGGTCAAAAACACCGATGAGCTTGACCCGGTATCCCTTATGAGCCTCGGAGACATCTACATAAAGAAGGGGAACTACGGGGGCGCGAAGACCGTCTTTGAAAAGCTCCGCCTGATGTATGTGAAGGACGAGTTGATGACCACTTTCTTCGCCCTCAAGGCAGGCGACGCAATGCTCGCCGAAGGACGCAAAAAAGAGGCTGAGACGAGTTATACGAAGATCAAGAGCATGCTCAAGGGTGAAGAGTGGGCCATAGCGAGCCTGTCGCTCGCCGACTCTCTCGTTCTCGGAGACGATAACGAGTCTCTAAACAAGGCGGAGGAACTCTACAGGAAGGTCGCCAACGGGGACCACCTCGGGAGAGAGGTCACTCATTTAAGCCTCATAAGGACGCTTACAAGGCTCGGCAGGTTCAGGGAAGCCATGGATGAAGTGGAAAGCTTCCCGAAAGACTTCCGCACGAGCCGCTACAGGATGGACATCCAACAGTTGACCGGGAAACTCGTATTCGACTGGATCGAAGACAATTATTCAAAGGGCGACTACGCGGCCGTGGTGGAGGTCGGCACAAGGTACGGCAAACATGTCCCTTTCGGGAAAAAGGCCGAGTCGTTCCTGAAGATCGGAAAATCATTCGTGGCCGTGGGGATATACACCGACGCGATCGAGAGCCTGGACAGCGCGTCGAAAATGGGAAACGGAGGAGTCGCCGAGGAAGCCATGATGGAGCTCGGGAGGGTCTACCTCAATCAGAAGGACACGGCCTCGACGGAGAGGCTTTACAAGGCGTTTCTTTTAAAGTTCCCGAAGAGCGATTATACCGATGAGGTCAGCAGGATACTCCTGAAGACCGCGTTTCTTGAAGAAGATTACGGGGAAGTGGCCGGTTCAAAAGAAGACGGGGACCCGGAGACGGTGGTTTTGAGGGCCAGGTCCCTGGCAAGGCTCGGCCGGCACGCCTTTGCCGCGGGCCTCTTTGAGAAGGCGGCCGCCCGGTTCGAGGCGAAAGGCGATTTGAAAAAGACCGCCGCGGCGCATATCGGCTCGGCCGATTCGAATTACCTTATGGGGAACTTCCGGACGGCCGTGGAAAGGTACAGGTCGGCGGCCGGGATGCTCCCTGACGGGGACGAAGACAAGTCATGGGCCCTGTACAGGACGGCCCAGTGTTACTCAAGGCTCAAGAGTGAAAAGGGCGGGAAAGAGACTGTCACGGACTTGATGGAAGATAAGGGCGGGTACGGACGCTGGGCGGGACCGATATTCGCGACCACACCTAAAAGCTTTTAAAACGGAGCGTGACGATGCCGGAAAACATGCAGGCGGACCTTTTAAACGACGCGTTCAATACATTCAGGGACGCCTCGAAGAAACTCGAGCAGCAGTACGCGATGCTTGAGAACAGGATCGAGGAGCTCAACGAGGAGATAGCCGAGAAGAACAGGGCGATGGAGAGGACAAGGCGGCTGGCGGCGATGGGCGAGATGGCCGCCAAGATAGCCCACGAGATAAGAAACCCGCTGGGCTCAATGGCGATACTCGCCACTCTCCTTGAAAGAGAGCTTACCCGCGACAATGAAAAAAGAAAGCTGGCGGAGCATATAACAAAGGGGGTGAAGACCCTTGACAACCTCCTGTCGAACATGCTCCTTTTCGCCACGGCGCCGGGGGCGAGGCTCAAAGAGGTCGATATCAGGGAAGTGATCGAGGAGTCGATACTGCTTACGCGCGGGCACGAGAAAAAGGGAGTGAGCATAAAGGCATGGTACGAGGGAAGGACGCGGATAATGGGAGACCAGGCCCAGTTAAGACAGCTCTTTTTAAACCTCCTCTTGAACTCGCTTGACGCGGTGGAGGAGGGCGGGAGCCTCAGCATAAGGACAAGGCTCGATGAGAAGACGAGGGATTTTCTGCAGATAGAGATGAAGGATACCGGAAAGGGGATACCAGAAGAGCACCTCGACAGGATATTCGACCCGTTCTTCTCGACCAAGGAGAGGGGGACGGGTCTGGGGCTTGCGATAGTGGCCACCGTGATAAACGCGCACAACGGCTCGATAGATGTGAGGTCGAAACAGGGCGAGGGGACGGAATTTCTCATAAGCCTGCCAGTGGCCGGGGCCCGGAAGCTCGTCTGCTGACGGTACTGAGAAGCGGCTTTGACGGAACAAATGAAAGGGAGCGCATACATGAACAGCATACTTGTGGTCGATGACGAAGCCGACATGAGGTTTGCCGTAAAGGAGGCTTTGGGAAGAAAAGGTTACTCGATCGACCTCGCTGAAGACGGCCGGGAGGCGCTAAGAAAGATAAACGGGAAGGGCTACGGCATGGTGATAAGCGACATGCAGATGCCGGGGCTCGGCGGCATGGATGTGCTGAGGGGGGTCAAAAAAGCGGCGCCCCATGTGCCGGTGCTCCTTATAACCGCTTTCGGCACCATACAGAAAGCCGTCGAGGCCGTAAAGGAAGGCGCGGTTGACTTCATCCTCAAGCCCTTCACCCTTGAGGCGCTTGAGAGTACGGTTGAGAAGGCGTTCAGGCGCTCAGGCGAGCTCGCCTCGTTCGAGTCGAAGGGGAAGTCGATGTTGACGAGGGACGCCTCGATGGAGAGGGTCGTCGCCATGGCATCCGTTGCCGCATCGAGCGACGCAACGGTTCTGATATCCGGCGAGAGCGGCACCGGCAAGGAGCTCCTCGCCCGGTTTATCCACGCCAGGGGCCCGAGGCAAGAGAATCCGTTTGTGGCCGTAAACTGCGCGTCGATCCCGGAAGGGCTCCTTGAAAGCGAGCTCTTCGGCCACGAGAAGGGCGCCTTCACGGGCGCCGTCAACCAGAGGCTCGGGAAGTTCGAGCAGGCGGATACCGGCACCATACTCTTGGACGAGATAAGCGAGATGGACCTTAAGCTTCAGGCGAAGCTTCTGAGGGTGATACAGGAAAAGGAGGTCGAGAGGCTCGGAGGCAAGGTAGCCGTCCCTCTGGACATCAGGATAATAGCCACGACGAACAGGGATATGAAAAAAGAGGTGAGGGAAGGGCGTTTCAGGGAGGACCTCTTCTACAGGCTCAACATATTCCCGCTTACCCTCCCGCCGCTCCGTGAACGGGGTACGGACATCGTATATCTCGCCGAGTCCTTCATGAACAAGTTCGCCGGCAAATACTCAAGACGCCTTGAGGATATCTCAAAGGAGGCCGTCGAGTACATATTGGGGTGCGAGTGGAGGGGGAACATCCGCGAGATGGAAAACGCCATCGAGCGCGCGGTCCTTTTAAGCCAGGGCACTACTCTTGAGCTTGAAAGCCTCATCGTCGGCGAGGACCGGGAAGAGAGAGAACAGCCCAGCGGAACTTCCGAGCGAGTCAATAATATGACGATATCGGAGATGGAGAAGGGCCTTATATGCAGGACTCTTGACGATGTGGAGGGTAACAGGACGAAAGCCGCGGAGCTATTGGGCATATCGGTGAGGACTTTGAGGAATAAATTGAAGGAGTACGGGCAAAATTTGCCGGGTTAGGGAGTTTTTAACCGGCCGTGGTCTCTTATTTCATCTTTAAAGAGCTTTTCAGGCGGTACTCCTTCAAGATTGGTATGGATATTGCAGATATCTAATGCGCAGACTGGAAAGGAGGTCATATGAGTAACGGTTTATTCGATAAAACTATATCACTTCTCGGCAATTCCCTCGATCTGAGGGCCGCCAGACACAAGCTCTTAGCCTCCAACATAGCAAACCAGGAGACCCCCGGGTACCGGGCGGTCGATATCAAATTCGAAGATGAGCTCAAAAAGAGGCAGGGCGGGGTATTGAGCTCCCCTCTTGAGCGCACGAACACGGCGCACATGATCCCGGCAAGGGGCGTGGGGGCCGGGCCCATTGTCGTCGAGAGGGCCACTGACCTTGAAAGCTACGACAAGAACTCCGTGGGGATAGAGGGAGAGATGGTAAAGCTCTCCGAGAACTCCATCATGTACAACGCGACGACGAAGATGCTTAAAAGCAAGTTCAATCTCCTAATGACGGCGATAAAAGAGGGAGGCAGATAAGAGATGGCGGACATGTTTTCAGTCAGCGCTTCCGGAATGGAGGCACAGAGGTTGAGGATGAACATCATCGCCAGCAACCTTGCCAACGCGGACACCACGAAGACCGTCCAGGGCGGCCCTTACAGGAGAAAAGACATAGTCTTCGCGGCCCAGAACGAGGGAGGTTTCGGCGGTTTTCTCAAGACTTCGCTCGACGGCTACCAGAACACGGTAAAGGTGGCCGGCATCATAGAGGACGCCAAGCCCTTCAAGTACGCGTACGAGCCCAACCACCCGGAAGCGGACGACTTGGGGTATGTAGCCTATCCCAATGTGAATGTGGCGGAAGAGATGGTGAACATGATAACGGCCTCGAGGAGTTACGAGGCTAATGTGAACGCGCTGAAGGCGACAAGAGAGATGGCTGTAAAGGCCCTTGAGATAGGCGGGTAATAAGGAGGTCATGCGATGGTAGAGTCTATAAAGGGCGCGCTGTTAAAGACGCCCGTTGAGGCATTCGGGAAAACAGACCAGGCACAGACCGGCCCCGGTCAGGACACCTTCAGCACGGTTTTGAAGGATTCCATCAATAAGGTCAACGCCCTTCAGACCGACGCCGACAAGGCCATAGAGGGCCTTGCGAGCGGCGAGGTCAAAAACGTGCACGAGACGATGATAGCGATAGAGAAGGCCAACCTCTCTTTCAACATGATGCTCCAGGTGAGAAATAAACTTCTTGCGGCCTACGAGGAAGTCATGAGGATGCAGGTATAACGAATGGAAAAGATATCCGGATTTTTAAAGAATAACAGTAAGGCCGCCGCCATAGCGGTGGCGGCCGTCGTCATAACGGCGGTCGTGTCGCTTTTCCTCATGAACCAGGGGCCCGAGTACAGGGTCCTCTTCTCACAGCTTTCGCCCGAGGACTCCGGGGCGGTGATAGAAAAGCTCAAGGAAAAGAGGGTCGAGTACAAGGTAGACGGCACCGCCATAAGCGTCCCGGCCGGGAAGGTCTACGAGACCAGGATGGAGCTTGCAGGCGAGGGGCTGCCGCAGGGCGGGGGCGTCGGGTTCGAGATATTCGACAAGACGAGCTTCGGCGTGACCGATTTCGTTCAGAAGATAAACTACAGGAGGGCCCTGCAGGGAGAACTCGCCAGGACGATCTCGCAGATCAAAGAGGTCGATAGCGCCAGGGTGCATCTGGCGATGCCCGAGAAGGGCGTATTCCTCGATGAGAAGAAAAGCGCCCGGGCCTCCATAATACTGAGACTCAAGCCGGGGAAGACCTTAAGCCAGGGGCAGGTCAGTTCGATAGTCCACCTGGTTGCCAACAGCTTCGAAAACCTGAGGCCCGAGGACGTTACGGTAGTGGACACGGCCGGAAGGATGTGGACAAAGGGCGCCGAAGAGGACGATGTCCTCAAGCTTACGGCAAGCCAGCTTGAGTACAAGAGGTCGATCGAAAAGGACATGGAATCAAGGATACAGTCGCTCCTTGAGAAGGCCGTGGGGATGAACAAGGTCGTGGCCAGGGTCTCCGTGGATGTCGACACAAAGCAGGTCGAGCGCACCGAAGAGACATTCGACCCCAACAGCCAG
>JACRCJ010000269.1 GCA_016219075.1 Deltaproteobacteria bacterium
CTTTTGAAGAGGTCATCTATATGGGAGGCGACCTGGTTGATGGATATGGCCATCTCGTTTATGGAGGAGGTTATCGAGGAGCCGGAGTAGGAGAGGTTCTCGATGTTGACCTTGACGGTATCCACCGCTTCCGCCATGGCCTTTGCGGACACCGCGACGTCGTTGGCCGAGGTGTTCAGGGCCTCGGTCTCCTCGGCAACCGTCTTGATGGACGCGTCCATCTCCTTGATGGAGGCGGAGGTGTCATCAACCGCCTTAAGCTGCTTGCCGACCCCCTCTATAATCTCGCGCGATGAGGACTCTATCTCCTTGGACGCGGCCGATATCTCTCTCGATATCCCGAATATGTCCTTTACGAGGTACCGGAGGCCCTCGACGAACTTATTGAACCATCTGCCGAGAAGCCCTATCTCGTCGTTAGAGGCGATATCGAGCCCCTTTGTAAGGTCTCCCTTTCCCTCGGCAATGGATTTGAGCATGTCAACGGCCCTGTCAACGGGCCTGGTCACGACCCCGCTTATGAGAAAGCTCAGAAGGAGAGTGATGGCGGAGAGGGTTATGACCCCGTGCAGTATCCATTTATTTCTGCTTACCGAGAGTATTTCGTATATCTCATCAAGCGAGGTGGTTATCATGAGGACGCCCCTGGCGGCCTCTTCACGGGCATGGCAGGATGAACACTTGGGTCTTGCCACTATGGGCACGAGGTAGGTGAACAGGTTCTTCTCCGCGTCACTGTCGATGTAGTAGACAGCGTCTTTCCTGCCGCTGTTGAACATGATGAGGGCTTTTTTGAACTCCGGGTTCTGTATGCCCTCGGCGACGTTGTTGAGCTTATTTGGGTGGTTTTCGAGCCATTCCGGCTTTATTTCGCCGAACTCGGCTTTAACGGATTTAAGGGTCTTATGATCCTGAAAGGCCTCCTCAACCCCGTTTGAGCGGATGATCTGCACGCGCTCAACGCCTTTTATGGTCTTGAGGCCGATTATGAGGAACCGCGGGATATCGGCCCTCTCATCGAGCATGTCCTTATATATGGTATGGAGGATGGGCTGGGCCATGAGCTCGCTTGCGCGCATCCTCTCTTTAAGGAGGTTTTTTTCCTCCTCCTTTATGACCATATAGATGAGTATACCGAGGCCTATGAGGCTCAGGCCTATGGTGAGGGTGAGTATCTTTGCCTTCAGTCCTTGGCGTAGCAGCATAGGTAAGGGGGACCGGCCTTTAGTTGTATTTTAATACGAACGTAATGAATGTCTTTATACGGCGTTGTCCGACTCGGAAAATCCTCGACGTGCAGAAAAGCACGCCTGTGGTTTTCCTCGTCGGCCGCCTTGTCTAAAGCCATTCCTTACGTTCGTATGATGTCACTTCATTAATACGTTTGTATTAAAGGCAAAACATGACAGGGTGGCTTCAAGTAAGAAATAAAAGCCTGCGGAATTTTCAGGAAGCCGTAGGGTCCGACGGACTTCCAGGCCGGGGTAGAGCTTTATAAATGCTAAGTTATGCGCCTGAATATCCCCTGTCATGAGGAACTACGCCTTCTTCAGCGTAGGATGTTATTTTATAAGAATAGAGATGAAGTGTCAACAGAAAAAACTTAATGCTTATCGGGAGTTAAGCGGGTCAAAAGGCGAGGGGTACCCATACGCGGGGCACCCACGCCGAAAGGCGTGGGCCGGGGTCGGGCAGGGGTCGGTTGACCCGGCAAGACACGGATGGACTTTTTTAACACGAAAAAACGGAGGCGCGCCCAGCACCACTTTCGTCGCGAAGTCAGGTTATTTAATAACCTTCTTTGTGCTGAAAGTGGTGCTGGGCACGCCTCCGTGTCGCCTTATTTCTTCTTCTTGGCCGCCTTTTTAGCGGGCTTTGCCTTCGCCTCCGACTTTTTCACAGGCCTCTTCAATACCTCAAGCTCCTTCTTCGCGGCATCGCGCTCGGCGGTTACGGTCGCGAGCTGGGATTTGATATCCCCGTTCTCCTTTTGAAGGCCTGCCACCTGGTTCTTAAGGTTGTTGTTCTCTTCCGTAAGCGTTGATACCTGCTTCTTAAGCTCTTCGTTCTCCTGCTTGAGCTGCTGGCCGCAGCCTGAGACGAAGAGGAGCGCCACGAATAGCATGCCGAATAGACCCAATCTTTTCATCATACCCAATATCTCCTTTTATTTTTATTGTGCTCTCTGCGCCAAGATTATCCTATTGACATCTATGCATTTCGCGTGCCAACGGAAATATCTGATAATGCCCGAAAAAACAAAGATTTTAATGCCAATGCGCGCTCTACTCTTCTTCAGATAAACTTTTTGGTTTAATGTTTAGACCTTTTGGTGCAGAGAACGACTCTTTTGCTATGTCGAACTTGTTGAGCCTGTACTGAAGAGTCCTGTAGCTCATGCCGAGGATGGCTGCCGCCCTGCCGAGCACCCCGTTTGCCTTTGACATCGCCTTTACGATGAGCTCCTTTTCGAACTCCTCAAAGGATATGCCGTCTTCCGGCAGCTCAAAATCGATTTTTCCGAGCGTTATGGGCTTTGTCGTTATCTCCATGGGGAGGCCGTCGACTTCGATGAGGCCGCCTTCAGAGAGTAGCACCGCCCTCTCTATCACCGATTCGAGCTGACGGACATTGCCCGGCCAGTTGTAGTTCATGAGGATATTCATCGTTTCATCCGAGACGCCCTTGATATTCCTTCCGAAAGACTCATTCGACCTTTTTATGAAGCAGGCCGTAAGCTCCGGTATATCCGCCCTCCTGTCGCGCAGAGGCGGGAGCTTGAAGGATACGACGTTCAGCCTGTAGAAGAGGTCTTCCCTGAACCTGTTGTTCTTTATTTCCGTATGGAGGTCCTTGTTGGTTGCGGCTATTATCCTGACATTCACCTTTATGTTCCTGTTCCCGCCGACCCTCCTTATCTCCTTCTCCTGAATGACTCTCAGCAGCTTTGACTGAAGGGACATCGTCATATCCGCTATCTCATCGAGAAGGATGGTCCCGTTGTCGGCCGCCTCGAAGAGCCCGGTATTTTTGGCGTAGGCCCCGGTGAATGCGCCTTTCTCATACCCGAAGAGCTCGGTCTCAAGGAGGGTCTCCGGTATCGCCGCGCAGTTTATCGCCATGAACGGATTGTGGCTTCTCGGGGACGCGTAGTGGAGGGCCTTTGCGATGAGTTCCTTGCCCGTGCCGCTCTCTCCGTAGATAAGGACGGTGGCGGACGAGCCGGAGACCTTTTTTATCATCCTGAATATCTCTCTCATCCTTGAGTCGTTCCCTATTATCCCCTCCGGCCTGAACCTCTCCTCAAGCTGCTCCCTCAGCTGTTTATTCTCGTTTAAGAGGCGGGACTTCTCAACGGCCTTTTTCGCGACGATGAGGAGCTTTTCCCTGTCAAGGGGCTTTGTGAGGTAGTCAAACGCCCCCCGTCTTATCGCCTCGACCGCGGAGTCTATGGTGCCGTGCGCGGTTATTATGACCACGCTCGTGGAGGGGCTTTCCACGAGGATATTCAGAAGCAGCTCAACCCCGTTCATGCCCGGCATCTTTAGATCCGTCACGACGAGGTCAAAGCCGGTCTTCTGCATGGCGGCAACGGCTTCAAGCCCTCCGGAGGCGGCCCCGACGTCATACCCGTCGGCCTCGAGGATGGTCTTTAAAATCTCCCTCTGCCCCCTTTCGTCGTCTACTACAAGCACTCTCCCTCTCATGCATGGCCCCTTGCCGCCGGCAGGCTGATGGTGACGGAGGTGCCGCAAGCAAAGCCGCTCCTTACGACGATAGCGCCGCCGTGCTCCTCGACTATCCTTTTTGTAAGCGCCAGCCCCAGCCCTATGCCTACCTCTTTTGTGGTGAAGTACGGCTCGAATATCCTCGGGAGGTTCTCCGGCGCGATACCCTCCCCGGTGTCATCCACCATTACAGCCACAACCCCGTTATTCGCCCGGCTCTCAACCGATATCTTCCCGCCCTCCGGCATGGACTGCATGGCGTTCAGGAAAATGTTCATCAAGCAGGTCTTTATGTGCTTGTAATCCCCGGTAACGGATAGAGGCGTCTCAGGCCTTTTTATCTCAACCGATATCTTCTGCTCGGCGCAGCTCTCGGAAAGAAAAGAGACGGTCTCATTGATGAGGGCGTCGAGCGGCACATCGTTGAAGGAGAGCTTCATGGGCTTCCCGAAGTTCAGGAACGTGGAGACCATCTCATCGAGCCTTTTGACCTCTGATTTTATGCTCGATATGCCGGATGAGAAGGCCGCCCTCTTTACAGGGTCGTCGGGCGCGTGCACGGACGCTATATGGTCGATGGAGAGGTTTATGAAGTTCAGGGGGTTTCTCACCTCATGCGCTATGCCGGATGCGAGGGTGCCTATCTTCGAGAGGTGCTCCGCCTCCTTAAGCCTCACGGCAAGGGCCCTGTTCTCGTCGAGTTTCTTCACCATGTCGTTGAAGTTTTCGGTGAGCCTGTCTATCTCGTCCCCTGCCCCCGCGCGTGGAAGCCTGACGGAGAGGTCCCCGGAGGCCACCTTGTGGGCCGCCTCGGCTATATCCTGTATGGGGCTTGTGTACCTGTCCGCCAGATAGAAGGCCGCAAGTATACCGATGGTGAATATGGCAAATGTCGCAAGGAGCCTGTTCCTGTGGTTCTTCCTGGCGATATCCGCGAAGTCGTCGAATTCCGTCTCAAGGTGGATGTATCCGAGCCGCTCTTTGCCGACAATGACCGGAAGCAGTATGTCGTATTTCTTCCTGCCGTCGGTTGTCGTGGTGTATTCGGTGACGTTGCCGATATTCTTGACGCTCTCGCCCTTCAAGTGCAGTTTTCTCCCGATAAGACGGGGGTTTGATGAGGCTATCACCTCCCTGAAGTTGTTCACAACGGAAATCTCCTTAAGGCCCTTTTTTCTCCGCCTTGTAAGGTCTTTAAGGTCTCTGATAGTCTCCATCTTGTCGGATTTCGACATCTGCTCGATGCTTACCTGGATAGCGGTGGATATCTCCTCCGTGTGCTGGCGCACCTCCTCGAGGAGGTCCCGCTCGGCCCTGTTGTAGAGAACAAAGAGCGATACGGCCGAGAGAAAGCAGAGCGAGACCATCATGGCGAGGAATTTGGCCTTGAGACTGAGCCTTGAAGGATTAAGCTTTGAGAGGGGACTGGCCATAGAAAGATATCTTCTTCAGGCACACTTCAATAACGTGCGCGAAAGAAAACTTAAGCAAGAACCGGTCTTTGCCGTATATTTTAAGATAGCCCATTTCAAGGCGCGGGTCAATAAGTATCGTCTGATTGCCGCGGTACGCAGGTAAATGTTGGATAGATATACTCTTTTGCGTAAAATCCATGCACAAAAATCTGTGCAGGGCAGCGTCTGTCCCCTGTACCCTTCAGATGGGATTTTTGTCACTGAAAAATACCCGATTTCCTGATAGTTAAATGGGTGCAAAAGGGGCGGATATGAGCTTTATCAAGGATGATAACAACAGAGAGACTCTTTATATCCCTGGGACGGCAAGGAACGCCATCCATCGCAGCATCTTCATCATAGACGACGAGGAGCCGGTCCGCAAGGTCTTGAATACCCACCTTGTCAAAGAAGGCTACAACGTCATCCAGTCAAGGGGAGGCAAGGGCATATTCGAGCTCCTCAGGGCAAGCCCATTTGATATCTTGATATGCGACATAAGGATGCCGGAGGTCGACGGTATCAATATCCTCGAGTTTGTCAGGGAGAACTTCGGCGCGTCGCCTGTCATAATGCTCACCGGCCTGACCGACGCGGCGGTGGCCGTTGATGCGATGAAGAAGGGCGCCTTTGACTACATCATGAAGCCGGTAAAGAAGGACGACCTCATGGCCTCCATTCAGAAGGCGCTCATGCACAGGGACCTCCTTGTAAGAAACCGTCAGCTTGAGCTTGAGAACAGGGATTACCAGATGTCCCTTGTGCAGAAGGTCGAGGAGAGGACAAAGGAGCTTAACGCAAAGACCATGGAGCTGGAGAGCGCGTACGCGCTCTTGAAGACCATGAACATCCAGTTCATAAACGTCCTTGCCGAGACCATAGAGGCCAAGGACCTCCACACGAGGGGGCACTGCAACAGGATGCGGTTCCTATGCGTGGAACTCGGAAGGCTTTTAAACCTCTCTACCGCGGACCTTGAGATATTAGAGGTCGCCTCCCTCCTCCACGACCTCGGCAAGGTCAGCGTAAACGAGGCTGTCTTGAACAAGCCCGGCCTTCTTACCGATGAGGAGAGAAGGCACATGCAGGGGCACGCCGAGACAGGCGGAAAGATATTAAGCGGCATACCCCTTATGGAGATGGTCGCCGGCATAATAGCCGCTCACCATGAGAACTTTGACGGCAGCGGCTATCCCGCGGGATTGAAGGGCGAGGGGATACCCCTTCACTCAAGGATTATCGCGGTCGCTGATATGTGCGATGCCATGGCCTCCGACAGGCCATACAGGAAAGGGCGGCCTCCAGAGGCGATACTTGAGGAGTTGAAAAGGGCCGCCGGCACGCAGCTTGACCCGCATATAGCAAGACTCTTTATCGAAAACAAGCTCTACCTTTACAAGGACCCGAGGTAATTGCCGCATCTTAATAGGCGGGACCATCCCGCAAGGAGAAGGGGGGCAGCCATGACCAGAAGCAGACCGGTGTTTAATTTCTTAGGTATCGCCATCATTACCTTCATGATTGCGCTCACGGCGGTCCTTATCTTCTCAATGGGTGGCACGGCCTTCCGTGCGCTGAGGACGAGGCTCTCGACCGGGAGCGGCCTTGATCTCCCCGGGTATTTCCAGAAGCTCACCTGGATACCCGGCCTTATAGTATTCCTGCCTGCGGCGGCCCTTCTTGCCGCGTTCTCCGTCATAAGGGAGAAGAAGAGGATACAGCCCCGGCATGAGGAGAAGAGCGAGAGCCTCTGTAACATCAAGCTAAATGAGGCGCGGTATTACCTTCAGATGATACTCGACAACTCAAGGGTCCTTATAGTGACCACCGATAACGAGGGCCGCATCGTTGAGTTCAACAAGGAGGCCGAGAAGCTCCTTGAGTACGCAAAAGAAGAGGTCGTCGGACAAAGCGTGCTGATGCTCTACGACAACCCGGGGCAGAAATCCGAGTTCATAAGCAGTTACGTTCCCGTTGGGGACGGGATATGGGCCGCCAGAGACAGGGAAGCGGCGCTGAGGTCAAAATCCGGCAGGATATTCACCGTGAGCCTTACCCTCTCCACCATGGCCGATGAGGGAGAGAATATACTGGGCACCGTAGGGGTGGGCAAGGACATAACCGAGCAGAAGATGCTGCATTTCAAGCTCCTGCAGGCCGAGAAGCTCGCCGGCATAGGCACCCTTGCCTCGGGCATAGCCCACGAGATAAACAACCCCCTTGCAGGCATCCTCGGCATGGCCGAGGCGATAAAGGAGGAGGGCGACATGGGTCTGATAAAATCACACACCGATGATATCATCCGGTACGCCGTGGCCGCGAGCAATATCGTAAAGGAGCTCTCGGCCTACTCCCGTTCCGCCCATAACGACGAGCATTCTTCAATAGACGTGGCGGCCGTGATGGAGACATCCGTCAAGATGGCGCGCCACTCGGCGTCTTTCGCCTCTGTTGAGCTTGTGACGGACCTTGACAACGGATGCCGCTGCACGGCCAGCCAGGGGGAGATACAGCAGGTCTTTATAAATCTTATAATAAACGCCGTGCATGCAATGGGGGATGGGGGGACCATGACGCTCAGGTGCGTAAAGCAGAGCGGCGTCGTCGCCGCTTCTGTCTCTGATACCGGCTGCGGCATACCCAAAGAGCACCTCTCGAAGATATACGACCCGTTCTTCACCACCAAGCCGGTGGGAAAGGGCACGGGGCTGGGGCTCTATGTGGTTTACCGGATAGTGACAAAGCACAGGGGGAGCATCGATGTGGAGAGCCGCGTGGGCGAGGGCACGACCTTTACGTTGAGGTTCCCTTTAAGCGCCGCTCATACGGATAATCTCTTTTTGCATTAAAGGGCGCAGGCAAAGCACGGTCAATGGCAGCCCTGATGTGAAGGCCGTGAGTCAATCAAGGCAAGGACTTCCTGCGAGGCACGGAGGCAGGGCCTCAGTACGGCATCTCCGCGCCCACCGGTCTTGTGAAGGTGAAATTGAAGGGTTCTGCAATGAGCTTTTTGGCGGAGACCTTCACCGACCCGCTCGGGATAGTGAACGGAAGCGCTATGACAAATACGCCGGCGCCTATGACAAGGGATGCAAGACCAAGGGGCCTTATAATGACGACGTCTATAACTATCCCGCTGCCCGATGGCTCGGTCTTCTCCTCGGCGAAAGAGACGACCGGCGAGCCCATAAAAACGGAGAGGAGAAGAGATATTGCGAGTATTCTTTTCATATATCAAGCCTCCTTTTCACCCTATTATAATAGCCTCAAATGCCGTTATTGCAAGCTTTTATTTGCGCCCCGGCCTTGTCCTCGGGCTCTCCCTTTTCGACGAGCTGTCTGAATGACGGGTGGTAGGGGCCGGCCACGATGCTTTTTTCAAGCCCTTCGGTATTCTGGAGACCCA
Organism: Deltaproteobacteria bacterium; assembly: GCA_016219075.1. Taxonomy (GTDB): domain Bacteria; phylum Desulfobacterota; class GWC2-55-46; order GWC2-55-46; family GWC2-55-46; genus JACRCH01. The sequence goes on from JACRCJ010000269.1 coordinate 8,589, forward strand.
TCCTCGCATTTGGTATCCCAGCCTTTTTGTAGAGGCGCGATACTGCGGAGCATACTGAGACCATATCCTGAAGCGTCCACGGCGCGTATCTCCCGCTGCGATACATCTTCTCAAGCGGTGTGCCCTTAAGCACCATTGCCGGGTAGACCCTTACGAAATCCGGGAAGAGCTTTATTATCTCCTTCGCCGTCCAGATTACGGTTTCAAACGTATCCCCCGGAAGCCCTGGCATGAATTGAATGCCTATTTTTGCGCCCATCTCTTTCAGAATCCTCGTTGCGCGGACCGTATCCGAGGAGGCGTGGCCCCTGCCTGAGAGCCTTAAGACCTCATCCGACATGGATTGGGCCCCGAGTTCGACGGTCTTCACCCCGTATCTCAGGAGAAGCCGGACAGCCTCTTCCGATATCGCGTCGGGCCGGGTTGAGACCCGCAGCCCCCAGACCCGCCCGTCTTTCACATACGGGAAGGCGCATTCAAGGAATCTTATCTGCTTATCAGGAGGCAGGGCGGTGAATGTCCCGCCGTAGAAGGCGGCCTCGACAGGCCCGGCGCCCTTCCATGTCGAGAGGTGCGCCTCGATGGTGGAGCGCACATCCTCAAGAGAAGGCTCACCTTTGCCTCCGGTAATACCGGTCTGGTCGCAATAGACGCACTGGTTCGGACAGCCGGCAAAAGGTATGAATAAAGGTATTATAAGCCGTCTTTTCTTTGACATCTTCCTTAGGCAGCCTTTAGTCTTTTGTGTCAGTCTTTAAGGATGTCCGCGTGGCGTTCCTTGAGCCTCTTGAGCGCCTCCCCGGCGGCGGCCTGCTCCGCATCTTTCTTATTGGAGGCAAGGCCTCTGCCTAACAGCTCTCCGTTTACAGAGACCTCTATCTCAAAGATTTTACTATGCGCCGGGCCGGTTTCGCTTACCACACTGTAAGACGGCGCTTTTCTGTAGAGCCTCTGCGCCGTCTCCTGGAGCAGGGGCTTGAAGTCGAAGTGCCCGGGGACAGCGGCCACGCCCTCTATGGCATGGGAGAAGATGTGCTCTATGAAGGAGAAGGCTTTTTTAATTCCTGAGTCGAGGTAGACGGCGGCGACAAGCGCCTCGAAGGCGGCGGATAGTATGGTCGGGTTCATGTCCCCGCCACCGGCCTGCTCTCCCTTGCCGAGCAGGAGATATTCGTTCATCCTGAGGCCTGCGGCGATGGAGGCAAGGGTCTTTTTGTTCACAAGCCTGGCCCTGAGGCTGGTCAATGTCCCCTCGTCGGCATCAGGGAACCTGTCAAAGAGCATCCGGCTTATGGCGCTACCGAGGATGGAGTCGCCTAAAAACTCAAGGCGCTCGTTGGACTCCAACCCCTTTCCAGCTTTTTCGTTCAAAAAAGAGGTATGGACAAAGACCTTCTTCAGAAGCCCCGTATCCTTCAGCATGAAGGGGAGGCCTGAGTTGAATATCTTAAGCGCTTGGTCGGTTCTCTGCATATCATGGACCCTGCCGCTTTTTTTAAGGCTGCCTCTAAAAATTGCTATTTTCCCCGATCTCTGTGTCAGGGCGGAAATAAAAATGCTCACATATTAGCATATATGCTGCGCTTTTTATTTTCGCCCGACCCATACTTCGTATGGGTGCCCCGTGACCTCGGAAAAACTATCTAATTTTTAGAGGCAACCTTCAATTTGTAGTTTACTACAAATACTGCATATTTAAACACACTGTCAAGACTTTTTTGATCTGGAGCGGCCTTTCGGGTTGCGCGGCTTCCCGCCGTTGATGCCGCCGTTGCCCTTGATCGCCCCGTTCCCGTTGCCGCCGTTGCCGTTTGAGGCGGTAAAACCGGCGTTATAGTCCTGTATGACCCTGAGAAGGCCGTCCAGTGATGCGATAGTTGAGTTTATCGCCTCCTTCTGCGCGGCGTCCACCCCGGAGAGTATCCCCTCCACGGTCTTTGCCACCTCTTTGCCGTGCTCGGAGTTCCTGTACTCCTTGCCCCTTTCCACCAGTACCGACCCGAACTGGTCCAGTATCGACAGAAAACCGTACATCATGTCAGTGGAGGAATTCTTCTTCATCTCATCGTCCTTTACAGGCTGCGGCCGGCATCTCCCGCACGCAAGCTTCAAATCGTCGTCGTTTACTTCCCATACCCCGTAGAGCGCGGTCCTGGAACCGGGCGGTATGTCCGGGCACTCCGTGCGGTGGAGTTTGGAGCAGGCTATGTCGAACTGGAACGGAGCCCCGGCGGCCTGCTCCCTGTAGTCGAGCCTTAAAAGCGGCCTATCTTCGTCGGCCTTTCCTTCGACGCGCAGGGATTGAAGCCGGAGCGCTATGGCGTCTCCTATGTCCCCGCCATCAAATCCGCTCAATCTATTATTCATAGATCGTCCAGGCGTACTGTCCACGGTTCCGCTCCAGCCTGTGTTTCTGTAGCCTTGTGACGAAGTACCTGTACAGGAACGCGATGAGCATCTTCTTGCCGAAACACTCCGGCAGGCCCCGGTCCAGGGACTCGATGCACTCGTTGAATATCCGGCGGAGCGCCCTCAAGGGCGCGCCGACCTGGTTCATGTAAGTGATCCTGTTGTAGTAGAGGTCGTAGTGGCAGTCCCCGTGGTCGTCTATGTACATGAACATGGCGCCCGCCCTGTACAGGAGATGGTGGCACTTGAGCGCTACGCCCGGCACCAGGAGAAGGGATAAGACCATTGTGACGCATCCCCCCCTGTCGCGCGCGCACTCCTTCAATATGTTGAGCCTCCGCGAGCGCGGCATGGCGTTGAGCTTGCCCGCCTCGAAGCGGATCTCGATGTCCCTCTTTTGCGCGAGGAACTGCCCGAGGATCGCCTGCCGGAGCATCGGGTCCAGGACGTCCCGCTCGGCGAAGAGCCTGGATATTATGACGTAGAAGAGCCGCTCGCGCTCGTTCCTGACCTCGAACCACCCTTTTGTCAGAAGGAGCTCGAACCTCTCCACGTATTCCCTGGCTACGGCCTCCCCGAAGTCGTCTATGAAGCTGTCGGCGATGAAACAACAGGCCCCGAAAAGGCTGCTGATCGTGAGCCTCCTGTCGTCGAAAGGATATCCCGCGATGTCCGCGCATGCGTGCCCGACCATCGTCATCTTCGTGGTCAGCTCGATCATCTTGCGGTACTCGACGGGGTACTTATCCGCCATGGCCGGGTAATAGGACGAGACCAGCGGGGAGAGGTTCTCCTCCACCCTGACCCTGTGCGCCTTCATTATCGTGTCCAACTCGGATAGAAACTTCTCATCCGGCATCTTCAAGACGGACTCGGTCCTCGTCATATTGAAATGGAGTTTTTTCAGTAAACTGTCAAGGCGTAAAGACCTTGAAAAAAATGAGATTTTTCATGGCTGCCTCTAAAAATCAGTTATTTTTTCCGAGGTCGAGGCAGGGGCGAAAATAAAAGCGGAGCATATATGCGAATATGTGAGCATTTTATTTTCGCCCCAACAAAGAGATCAGGAAAAAGAGCTATTTTTAGAGATGGCCATATGAAAAAAACGGGCTCTCGATGAGATGATGCGCAAGGGTCGAAGCTCCCGGCTGGGCCGCGCTTATTGAGGCGTCCGCGCGTTTCGCCAGCCGCTATACAGGCCGCGGGCCTGGCGCCCGCCGTGCGTCTTCAAGACCGGACGGCGCTTGAACGTGGTCTTAAGAGCAATGTTCCTGATGGAAGAGAGTGTAAAGAATTATCAGACCGATGTCAAGCGGATTGAGAAAAAACGGTTAAGAAGAAATACGGGTATGTACCCGCCATTGGATCAAGACCCCCTGGTGTCGCGGAACGCTAAAATTACCCCTCCCCGCCGTCCCTGTGCCTCTCCAGGAACGCGTAGGCGCTGTGGTTGTGGATGGACTCCCAGTTCTCCGCCTCTATCCTGAACCATCTTATCGCCTTTATCCTGCCGAGGTTCACGGCAACCTCCCTGACCACGTCCTCGACGAACATGGGGTTGTCGTAGCTCCGCTCGGTCACGTACTTCTCATCCACGCGCTTCAGGAGCGAATATACAGGGCTGCTGGCCGACCCCTCCACCTTCTTTATTATGTCCTCTATCCAGAGAAAGCCGTCAAACCTGATGGCGACCCTGACCATGCCCCTCTGGTTGTGCGCGCCCCTGTCGCTTATCTCCTTTGAGCACGGGCACAGCGTGGATACCGGCACCATCACCTCAAGGACAAAATCCCTCGTATCCGAGAGTTTGCCCAGGTATCTGCACCTGTACTCCATGAGCCCCTTTGACTTGGATACCGGCGCGGCCTTCTCGATGAAGTACGGGAACTCGAACTCGAGGTGCGCGGTGGTGGC
>JACRCJ010000010.1 GCA_016219075.1 Deltaproteobacteria bacterium
ACGAGCTCATATTCGAGGCCGCCGGCGGCGAGCTTGAGGTGTTGTCGGCGCTTGTAAAAAAGGAGATGGAGGGGGTCGTTAAGCTACGGGTCCCGGTCGAGGTAAACCTCAAGTACGGCACCAACTGGAGAACCGTTGAATAAATCTGACTTTTTACGAAATACGCCGGACAGCCCCGGATAGCGCAATCCCCTGGCAGACCTTAAAAGACCGCTCGATGGCAAACGCAAAGATCAAAAACCTCGCTCCCGGCGATTAAACATATCGTAAAAACCACTGAAAAATCACTTGACGGAAAATTTCATTGAAGATATGATATTATTATAAAAAGTAGAACTTTGCCCCTTCGGACTCTTTATATTCCAAAAGCGTTGAGCCCGAGGGCGTGGGCGCACATATTCAGACCTCTTACAGGAATTTAATGGAAAACAGGAAACCGTATACGACCGGTGAGATAGCCGGGTTGTGCCATGTGACCATAAACGCGGTTAAAAAGTGGATAGCTTCAGGAAAGATCGAAGCCTTCAAGACCCCCGGCGGCCATTTCAGGGTCAGTCACGAAGATTTCATCACTTTCCTTGAAAAGTACAAGCTCGACGTCAAGGAAGACATCTTTCCGGAGAGGAAAAAGATTCTCATCATCGACGACGAGCACGACATAGTGGAGTTCATAAAGGGCGCGCTCGAGTCCATGGACAAGGACTATCAGATAGAGACCGCGGGAGACGGCTACGAGGCCCTTATCAAGGTAGGGGATTTCAAACCGGAACTCCTTGTGCTCGACATAAGGATGCCCAAGATCGACGGGTTCGAGGTCTGCAGACGCATAAAAGGGGAGAACGGCACCAGGCAGATAAAGATCCTGGCCGTGACGGCTTACGGCAGTGACGACATCGAAAAGATCATCCAGTGCGGCGCTGACTACTGCATGCCCAAACCCATCAAGCTCAAGGAGTTTCAACGGCATGTCCAGAAACTGCTGAAATAGCCTTTCAAATGAACCCCCTCCGGGATTGAAGCCCGGGGTTTTAAAAATGTCAAAATAAGTTCAATTCTTCTTGAATGGGTGTGCCGCTCCGCGATCCCGTCGCCTTAGCGGCGGGTCAAGGAGCGGCAAATATAAATGGTTTTTCCTTACCATCAAAATTTTCCTCCATTTATGGCTGAGAATTTTAATATCTTTTCCTGCCTCTCTATCCTTTTAGATAGGGTTTGACATGAAATCTTACACGGGCCTCTCCAATATCCAGAAGTTCCTCGTATCCCTGTCGGTAATCTTCGTTATCGCGTTCATCGATTACATGTCTTTCTCCGCCAAGTACAGGCAGATAGAGATGTACGACGACCTGAACTACCGCCTGAGCGCGGTGAGGGTCTCCATCTCCAAGCTTGAGTACCTCCTCGACATGTTCGTCGTGGCCCGGAGGTTCGAGGCGACGACAGTTGAGATGATAAACAGCGATGTGGACAGGCTCGACGAGAACATCAACGAGGTCTTGAACAAGAGGCAGTACGCTCAGATACTCTCGGCCAATACGAAGCTTGCCGAAGGCATGTCCTCGATAGCCGCCGACTGGCAGACGATAAAGACCGAGGTCAAGAGGCTGAACTCAACGCTCCCGCAGGAAGAGATCCTGCTCCTGCACAACGCCGTCGATGTCAACACGCTCCTCGTGACCGAGAAGACCGACCGGCTCCTTTCCATAGTCCTGGAGAGCAGGACGGCGCTTTTCGCCGAGACGAAGTCGCAGGCGGTGAGGACCATGATCGGGTTTGTGGTCCTCATACTTCTCGTCAGCGTCATATTCCACAAAAAGATACTCTCTCCCATCAAAAGGGCAAGACTCGCCGCAAGGAGGATCTCCTCTGGAGACACCCATGTGCGGTTCCAGGAGGACAGTTCAAGCTCCATCGGTCTTTTTTCAACGGAGCTGAACCACATGCTCGACTCCGTGGCCGAGTCACAGAGGCTCAAAGACAGCAAGAACGCCGAACTCGCAGAGGAGTCCAGGCTCAAGACCTCCCGGATGGAGGCCTTGAGCCGCCTGATGGCCTTGGCCGGAAGGTCGCTCTCAAGGAGCGATTTTTTCAACTCAACCGTCAAGGAGGCCGTCCTTTCGGGGGGCGCCGGCGGCTGCTCCCTCTATCTGATAGAGGGAGACGCATTACAGCTCAAGGCATCGGCAGGTTTTGACGATAATTTCATAAGAGAGATCACAATGGTCCCGGTCACGGACCTGGGGCCCGCCGTCCTGCCCTCGGGTCTTCGCTCTTTTGACCTGGACGACAGGACCCAGGCGCTCGCGTTCGCCTTCCTCTTCAAGGGCCGTGGTTATGAGAGACTCACCTGCTCCCCGATACCGTACAACAACGAGACGATCGGGTTTCTGTGTTCGGCCTTCGGCTCCAAAGCGGCCCCGGACCCGGTGTTTTTCGAGGCGCTGGCCTTCTCGGCCGGGGCGCTTACCGGGCACATAAACCTCTTCCAGAAGGAACACGGGTTCAAGAAGTTCCTCGAGAGGGTGATGAACCAGATGCCTTTCGGCGTGGCAGTCTTCGACAAAAACGGGGCATGCCTGATGCTGAACTCCGTTTTAAAGAGGTACCTCGGCGCGGACAACAGGTTCAACCTCGTGGGCGAGTACGCCATATCCAAAGACGATGTCTTTGAGGGCACGGGGATGCTGCCCTCGATCATGAAGAGCTACGAGGGGATCGCCACCGAGTTCATCATAAACTACACCCCCTCGCTCGTTAAGAGATACTTCTTCAGCGGTCCCGCGCGCAAGCTCAAGGTAAAAAGCTTCCCGCTTTACGACGCCGGGGGCGAGATCTCAAACATAGTGCTGCTTTACGAAGACCTCTCCGGGTCCGCCGAAGAGACAGTAAAGTCAAGTGAGCCGTGATGAAAAAGGTATTCAATACTCTTAACATATCGAACAAGCTGGCCGCGGTCTTCATGATACTGCTCTTCATGATGGGCGTAGGAGGGCTTGTGGGCCTCTACAACGCAGGGCAACTCGCCAATGTCACCGAACGGCTCTACACCGACTCGTTTAAAAGGGGGGCGACGCTCTCTTCGGTCGAGAACGAGTTCCTCTCGGCCCGCCAGGAGATGTTCCTTCACACGATCATAAACGACGACGCGTCGAAGTCATACCTCGAGGTCTCGATAGGTGAGCATAAGAAAAAGATAGACAGGCTCCTTGCCGACTACAAGAGGATGGGGATAGCCCCGGGCCAGGACAAGGCCTACGCCGACCTTCAGGGCGGCCTGGCAAGGTACTGGGAGATCCACGGCCAGGTGGAGGAGATATCCAGGCAGGGGAGAAGGGACGAGGCGCTGAGCATCATAAGGATGGAGGGCAACAAGAGCTTCACCGGGGCGATAAACAACCTTAAGACCCTCATCAAGGCCGAGACCGATACCGCTTATACCGCCTACAAGGAGAGCGGCTTTTTCGCCAGCTTCATCATCGCCGTCACCATCGCGTTCACCGTTCTCGCCATCATCACGGCCGGCGGCCTGTGGCTCGCCCTCACGCGCTCGATCGTCCGCCCGATAATCGCCATAGAGGACTCCGCCAAGAGGATCGCCGAAGGCAATTTCAAGCAGAGGGTACCGGTCGCGACTGACGACGAGATAGGCAACCTGGCCGTCGAGTTCAACAAGATGGCCGAGAGCCTCGAGAACTACTACGCCACGCTTGAAAAAAAGGTCGAGGAGAGGACCGACGAGTTAAGGCTCGCGAACGAGGAGCTCACGGGCAAAAAGCAGGAGCTCGAGTTCGCCAACATGGACCTGCAGGAAGCCAATAAGATGAAGAGCCAGTTCCTGGCCAATGTCAGCCACGAACTGAGGACCCCGCTCAACTCCATCATAGGCTTCTCGGAGCTCCTCCAGGAGAAGGCCTTCGGAGACCTGAACGAAAGGCAGCTCCAGTACGTGGAGTATGTCCACTCAAGCGGCGGACACCTGCTGCAGCTTATCAACAACATCCTCGACCTCTCGCGCATAGAGGCCGGAAGGATGCGGCTTGAACCCGAGGACTTCCCGATAACCGAGACCCTCGGGGAGGTGCTCGGCATCATCAGGCCGCTTGCCCACAGGAAAGACGTCTCGATAGAATCAAAGACCGTCCCTGCCTCGCCGAAGCTGCACGCGGACAGGGCCAAGTTCAAGCAGATCATGCTCAACCTCCTTACCAACGCCGTAAAGTTCAATGTCGAAGGCGGGGTTGTCTCGGTGGACTGGGAGATCGTCGAAGAACCGTCCGGGATGAAGATGGAGCGGTTTATCGTCTTCAGGATAAAGGACACCGGCATCGGCATAAAGGAAGAGGACAGGGGCAGGCTCTTCAAGGAGTTCGAACAGATAGACTCGTCGATCACGAGGGAGTACGGCGGGACGGGCCTGGGCCTTGTCCTGACCAAAAGGCTCGTGGACCTCCATAACGGCGAGATCTCGTTCGAGAGCGAGCCGGGGGTGGGCACCGTATTCACCGTAAAGCTCCCGCAGGGCACCGAGGAGATAGACCTGCCGGTGTATTCGACCAGGGTCTTCGTGCCCGGCGGCGTGGAAAAGCTCCCGCTGATACTTATCGCCAGCGAGAGCCAGGACATAAACCACCTCCTCGAGATATACCTTGCCGGCGGATGCTACGAGGTCTTTACGGCCGCGGACGGCCTGGACCTTTTAAGAAAGGCGCAGGAGCAAAGACCGTTCGCCATCATCATGGGCGTGACTCTGCCGAAAAAGGACGGCTGGGAGGCCCTGAAGGAACTCAAGGCAAACCCGGAGACCTCGGGGATACCGGTCATAATAATCTCGTCGATAGACAACAAGGAACTCGGGTACGCGCTCGGCGCGGTTGAGTACATGGAAAAACCGATTAACAGGGAGCGGCTCCTGAAGGTGCTCGACCGTCTGAGCCGCCAGGCGCGGGAAACCGCCCCGGTAAAGGTGCTGCTTGCCGACAGGGACAAGGTCTTCGCCGACGAGAGCGCGTTGTTCCTTGAGAAAGAGGGGTTTTCTGTGCTGAGGGCCGTTCCCGGCGAGGAGGCCATGAACTCGGTGCGTGACAACACCCCCGATATCGTGGTATTCAGGGTGGACGGTAACAAGGACGAGCTCGGTCAGATAACAAAGTTTAGAGAGCTTGCGGCGTCGAAAAAGACCCATGTGATCGTATTTACCGCACACGAGCTAACGGCAAGGGAAAAAAGGCTCCTGGGCCACGACATCAAGGCGGTATTTCAGAAGGAAGACGCCGGGATATTCAACGAGGCCCTTTTGAAAGAGATCCGTCTCGTGGAGCTCGGAAGAATTGTCGGATAGGACTCAGCAGGTTGCGGATAAACTTAACCCGACCCGCCTACGGGCGGGTCCCCCGGCAATCCATGGATGGATTGCCAAATTGCGAGACAAAAAAGTCGTGCAATTTGTGAGTCTTGGACGAATTCACTTCGGCCAAGTCGCGGCTGAAAAAGCCATGGAAGGACTTTTTCAGCATTCCTGATAGTGGAGGACGACCGTATAATGCAGGGTGGCGAAAAGGCGGCGGTGGTGCTGCTGGTGGAAGACAACCAGATGAACAAGATACTGGTCAGGGAGATCCTTACCCTCAACGGCTATGCTATCATAGAGGCCAGCAGCGGCACTGAGGCCCTGAAGGTACTCTCCACTCAAAAACCGGACCTGATACTGATGGACCTGCACCTGCCGGAGATGGACGGCGTAACAGCCACCCGCATTATCAAATCAGATGAGTCTAACAGGTCCATACCCGTGCTCGCGCTTACGGCTTCGGCCATGAAAGGCGAGGAGGACAAGATACTCTGCAAGGGGTTCGACGGCTATGTGGCGAAACCCATCGAGGTAAAAAAACTTCTGGCCGCCATCACGGCAAACCTCGCC
>JACRCJ010000042.1 GCA_016219075.1 Deltaproteobacteria bacterium
AAGGACGGGATCGACGCCTTCTTCGACCATGTCATGGTCATGGTCGAGGATAAAGAGATAAAAGAGAACCGCCTTGCTCTCCTCGGCTCGGTAAGGGGGCTGTACTTCAGGATAGCCGACCTCTCGAAACTCGTCTCATAAATAGCCGTACATGCGCCGGACCTCCTGAGGTATTTCGCCCTGCTCTTGCAGAGCGTCAAGGTGTCGCTTACAGGCCCTGCTACGCACTCCTTCAAGAGGGCATAACCATGGAAAGGCTTTGTCTTCTCTTTCTCTTCATACTGGCGCCGTCCTTATGCCTGTCTGAGGAGGTCAAAGAGCCCTTTGTCGCCGGGACAGGCCCTGACGGGGTACAGCGCGCGGAGGTAGCCGGCGGGAGCTACTACTTCAAGCCTGAGCGCATAGTGGTCAGGGTAAACCAGCCGGTAGAGCTCAGGCTTAGGAACGAGTCGTTGATAACCCCGCACGACTTCATCCTGAAGGCCCCGGAGGCCGGGATCGACATATCGGTCACATTGAGGAACGAGCCTGCCGCCGTGAAGTTCACCCCTGCAAAGACAGGCGTCTATACCTTTTACTGCGGCAGACGGTTTCTCTTCTTCAAAAGCCACCGCGCCCAGGGGATGGAGGGGGCCGTCGAGGTCGTGGAGTGACTCTTCAGTTGACATGACGGGCGCGCTGTATTATACTTTTTGCTCGTCGGGCTGAGGGCCGTTTTTATAAGTTTATAAGCCGGAAGCGCAGGCCCCCTCTGACGAAAAAAAGACTCCATCAGGCGGAGGCGGCGGACTGAAAGCTCCGCGTTTTTTTAGCGCTTACAGTTTCAGAGTTTCATAACTATGAACCTAATGGCTTTTACCGGAAGGAGGTCTCCATGTTAAAAAGGGTCTTTGCGGCCGTCTTTATCGTCACGCTCGCGTACGGCTTTGCCGGCGCCGATGACATCGCGCTCGCGCACAAAAAAGACAACGCCGCGGCAAACGCCGAAGAGATCATATCCATGCGCTCTAATCTTGCCGGGGAGTTCATCAGGCCCGGAGCCGAGGTGACCGAGGAGACCTTCAAGAAGGTCTGCGGCGCGGTCGGGAAAAGGGTCAAGGAAGTCGAGAAAGCCGAGGGCGTGGTGATAAGGCACGCCGCGGTAAAGTTCAGAAACCCGGTCAACGCCGCCACACCCGCCGAGGCCGCCCTCATCGAGCGTTTCGAGAAGGACGGCACGCTGAAGGCCATGGACGATTTGGACACGGTAGACGGCAAAAAGTACTTCCGCGTTACAAGGCCAATCCGCGTTGAGAGCGCGTGTCTGGCGTGCCACGGCGAAAAGGACTCGCGCCCTGCCTTCATAAAAGATAAGTACCCTGAAGACAGGGCATACGGATTCAGGAAGGGCGACCTGAGGGGGATCGTCTCGGTACTGATACCTCTGGAGTAATGCCGGGCAGGAGTTTCGCGGCAAGACAGGAAATGTAGAGATAGATATCACTTAACTAACGGAAGCAAAAAAGGAGGAAGCAGATGAAAAGGTTCTTACTCGCGGCAACGGTAGCATTCGCATTCTCGGCCGGCGCCTCAGACGCCGCCGACATGTCAAAGATGCACGAGATGATGATGAAGATGGGAGGGCCCAAGCCCGAGACCAGGGTCGAGATGAAGATCCCCGCGCCGATGAAGGTGATGCAGAAGGGGATGATGCGCGCCCACTTCGATTCTCTCGCCGAGATCACCGCCTCGCTCGCCTCAAACGACCTTAAAAAGACGGCCGAGCTCGCAAGCGCCATGGGCTGGACGCCGGAAGAGAAGACCAGGTGCGAGACCATGAGCGAAGTGGCCGGGCAGCAGGAGCTTCTCGTCTACGGCATGGCTGTTCACAAAAAGGCCGACGAACTTGCCGAGAGCGCTCGCGCCGGAGACAGGGACAAGGCCCTTTTGAACCTCTCCCAGCTCATGAAAAACTGCAACGCCTGCCACGAAAAGTTCAGACACTAAAGAACGGCTGAAAGGAGTATCTTGAGAGGACCTTTTTATAAAAAGGTACTGGCGTACGGCGGATAAAAGACGAGAGCCGTTTTGCCGAACCGATTGCAGCAGGCGGACAAGTCGTTTTAAATCTGCCGACCGCACGGTCCTCAAACTCTCTCCAAAAATTTTTAGTTTCCTTGGGGGAACCCCCATGAATCTTTAAAAATGGGGGTTCCCCCAAGGAAAGAACTGAAAGTCTTTGAAGGGGGTTTGGGGGGAACTTTCTACAGAAAGGTCCTGGCGGACGGCGAATAAAATAAGCGAGCCGTTTTGCCGAATCGATTGCAGCAGGCGGACAAGTCGTTTTAAATCTGCTGACCGCACGGTCCCCCCGGGTACTCCTTCCAGCCGTCTTTAATTATCTACTCCTTCATTATGACCACCGTGTAGCCTTCCTCGGCGAGGGTCTCGGCGAGTGTTCTTGCCTTTTCCCTCTCGGCGGACCTTCCCATCCTCACCCTGTAGAAGGTCCTCCCCGAGACATCGGCCTTTGCCATGTAGACCCCGGAGTACTTCCACTCAAGGGCGGTCTTCAATCTCTCGGCGTTACCCCTGTCCACAAAGGCCCCGAGCTGCACCACAAAGAGGCTGCCGGGCCCGGAGTCCCGGATGCTGACGTACTTGACATACTTCCGGTCCCTGCCCGTGACCTTGAGCCTTACCCTTGCGGTGCCGGACCCGACCATATCGAGGCCCTTCGCCCCGGAGTAGGAGAGGTCTATGACCCTGCCCGCCACGAACGGGCCCCTGTCGTTTACGACCACATCGATGCGCCTGCCGTTTTCAAGGCTTGTCACTTCGAGGGTGGTGCCCAGAGGGAGCGTTTTGTGGGCGGCCGTCATGGCGTGCATGTTGTAGGTCTCGCCGCTGGCTGTGGGTTTCCCGTGAAAGTCGCTCCCGTACCACGAGGCCACCCCATCCTGAACGCCATCCGGCGAAACGCTCTGCTCGACGGCGGCGCAGGACGAAAGGAGTACGGCGAGAAAGAGAAGGACTATGGTCTTTACCGAAAAGAGCCTCATGCGGCTTTCTGCCATCCAGTCTCCCGGAAAACAGAGTTTTTATGCCTTACGGATAATATGAACCCTCCCCGGTTAAAGCCCCGGGGGCTCTCAGAACGATGAACCACCCCGCTGCAATTCTCCGGGGTATCCCCTGAAACTTCCCCTCCCTCGATGGGAGGGCTGGGCTCCCGTTGCGCTCTTCCGATGCAACGGGAAGCGGGGAGGGTGAAAACTTTTTTCACCCCCCTCCCTACCCTCCCCCATCCAAGGGGGAGGGTCTTATAAGGAAACCCTGCAGCTTTTCTTCAGGGAATTACATGATTAAAAATTAACCTCCTCGCAGCTCGCTCCGAGGTCTCTAAAAACAACCCATGCTATTAGATGTTTTGTATTGTTTTTAACAAAACACCAGGTCCATTGCGTAGCCGAGCATAAAGGACAGCGAGAGCAAGCCTCTGTATTTATTGCGCGGGAAGCTACCGGGTATTAGACCCTAAGAGAGAATAAAAGAACCGTGAACGGCCACACAGCTTAGAACTTGTCCCAGATGAGCACGCTCCCGTCGTAGTTTCCTGTGGCAAGCCTTTTGCCGTCCCTGCTCCACGCAAGGGCTGTCACCGAACCGCCCTCTCCGAGAAGGGGCTTTACGGCCCCGGTGGCCGCGTCCCAGATATTTACCGTGTTTTCGCCGAGGGGGACCGTGGCTATCCGGGCGGAATCCCGGCTCCAAACCATCCTGTCGATGGGGTTCCCGTGGAGGAGCGACATCTTGAGCCCTCCGGTGAAGGCGTCCCATAAACCAAGCGCCCCGTCGCCTGAGGCCGTGGCTATCATACTGCCGTCCGGACTCCATGCCGCGGAGGTGATGCCTGAGGGCACGGCCAGTTTGCGCTCCATCTTCCCGGCGGCCGTGTCCCAGATGACAAGCTCATTGTCGAGGTAAGCGTGCCAGCTGAGCATCTTCCCGGCCGGACTCCACGCTACCTTTATGACCCCGTGGACATTCAGGTCGACTTCCGAGGTCCCGGCCCAGGACCCTGTATCCCAGAACCTGAGTTTCCCGTCCCATCCGGCCGTGGCGAGCCTTTTCCCGTCCATGCTCCAGTCCACTGACGAGACCATGGCCGAAGATTTCCTGATCACGGCGGCCTCGGCCCAGTTCTCCGCGTCCATTATCTTTACAGTCCCGTCGTCCCAGCCGTAAAGGGCCAGCAGGCGTCCGTCCGGACTCCAGGCCGCGTAGATATTGCGGGGGCCGTCCGCAACGCCCTCCCCGGTTATCATCAGCGCCACCCTCTTCTCCGTTGCCGGGTCCCAGACCTCCACGGAGGCGTTGGTGGTCGCCGCAAGCCTTTTGCCGTCCGGGCTCCATGCCACCGAGAGGACCCACTGGGACTCCGTGTATAAGACCGTTGCCGGGACCCGTTTTTGCGTATCCCAGACCCTTACGGTCCCGTCAAGCGCAGACGAGGCGACCTGCCTGCCGTCCGGGCTCCATGTCACACCCATCACCCTGGCGCGATGGCCGGAGAGCCTCTCGGCTGGTTTTATACGGGGTGCCGCGCACGAGACGAGCGAAAAAAGGAGCAGGAAAACCGTGAGTCGAAGGGTCAAGAGCGGGGTTTTTCTCATTCTGAGTCCTCCGGATCGCGATGGATGCGCCAAATGTCGAGAGGCAAGGCCCCGGTTACCTTGCCGGGGCCCCGAGCTTCCCCTTCCTTCTCAACGCGTCTTTCAGGTACTCCCCGGTGTGCGAGCCCTTGGCGGCGGCGACCTCCTCGGGGGTTCCGGAGGCCACGACCTGTCCGCCGGCGTCCCCGCCTTCGGGGCCGAGGTCGATGATATGGTCGGCTGACTTTATGACGTCGAGGTTGTGCTCGATGATGACTATCGTGTTCCCGGCGTCGCGCAGGCTTATAAGGACGTCGAGGAGCTTCTGTATGTCGGCGAAGTGCAGCCCCGTGGTCGGCTCGTCGAGTATGTATATGGTCTTTCCGGTTGCCCTTTTTGAGAGCTCCCTTGAGAGCTTTATCCTCTGCGCCTCGCCTCCGGAGAGGGTGGTGGAGGGCTGGCCGGCCTTTATGTATCCGAGCCCGACGTCGTAGAGCGTCTGGAGCTTCTCCCTGATGTGCGGGATGTTCTCGAAGAACTTAAGGGCCTCCGTCACCGTGAGGTCGAGGCACTCGGAGATGTTTTTCCCCTTGTAGCGTATCTCGAGCGTGTCCCTGTTGTATCTCGCCCCCCGGCACGCGTCGCATGTCACATAGACATCCGGGAGGAAGTGCATCTCGACCTTTATGAGGCCGTCTCCCTTGCAGGACTCGCACCTGCCGCCCTTCACATTGAAGCTGAACCTGCCGGGGCTGTAGCCGCGCACCCGCGCCTCCGGCAGCGTGCTGAAGAGCTCCCTGACCGGAGTGAAGAGCCCGGTATATGTCGCCGGGTTGCTCCTCGGGGTCCTCCCTATCGGGGACTGGTCTATGTCTATCACCTTGTCGAAGAACTCAAGGCCCGTAATCGAGCCGACCTCTCCGGCCCGGTGTTTCGAGTCGTAGAGCCTTTTGGCGAGGTTCCTGTAGAGCGTGTCCACGACAAGGGTGCTTTTGCCGGAGCCGGATACCCCTGTAACGCAGGTCATGAGCCCCACGGGTATCTTTACGGTTATGCCCTTGAGGTTATTGGCCTTTACGCCCTTCAAGGCCAAAAACCTGCCGTCGGGCCTTTTCCTCTCGGAGGGCACATGTATCTCAAGCTCGCCGGAGAGGTACTTCCCGGTGAGTGACTTTTCGTTCTCGATTATCTCCCGGGCGGTCCCCTTGGCCACTACCTCTCCGCCCCACTCCCCGGCCCCGGGGCCCATGTCTATGATGTAGTCGGCTTCGGTCATCGTCTCCTCGTCGTGCTCCACGACAAGGACGCTGTTGCCCATGTCACGGAGGCGCTTCAGGGCCGACAGAAGCCGCCTGTTGTCCCTCTGGTGCAGCCCTATGGAGGGCTCGTCGAGTATATAGAGCACCCCCACCAGGCTTGAGCCTATCTGGGTGGCGAGCCTTATCCTCTGCCCCTCGCCTCCGGAGAGCGTCGAGGCGGCCCTGTCCAGCGAGATGTAGTCGAGCCCGACGTTGGAGAGGAAACCGAGCCTCTCGGAGACTTCCTTCAAGACCCTTCTCGCTATCTCGTGCTCGACAGCCGAGAGCTTCAATCCCTTGAAGAACTGCAGCGCGTCCTTTATCGGCATCCTGACGATGTCCCAGACGGACCTGCCGTTTATCTTTATGAAGAGCGCCTCTTTTTTAAGCCTCGACCCGGAGCAGACCGGGCACGGCTGCGAGTTCATGTACCGCTCGAGGTCCTCCCTGACATCCTCGGAGTCGGTCTCGCGGTATCTGCGCTCAAGGTTCCTCAAGACCCCCTCGAAGGCCTGCGTGTATGTATAGTTGGACTTGTCGCTCTTGTAGGAGAACTCCAGCTCGTCCTCTCCCGAGCCGTTCAGGATGAGGTCCCGGACCTTCTCCGGGAGCTTCTTGAACGGGACCGATACGCTGAACTTGTAGTGGCGCGCGAGGCTCTCAAGCGTATGGAGGTACCATGAGGAGGCCTTCTTCGCCCCGGACCTGCCCCACGGGGCTATGGCCCCTTCCGAGAGCGACAGGCCCTCATCCGGCACCACGAGCCCCGGGTCGAAGTAGAACTTCTCGCCGAGCCCCTTGCACTCCTCGCACGCCCCGTACGGGCTGTTGAACGAGAACATCGTCGGGTTGATCTCCGGGTAGCTGATGCCGCACTCCACGCACGAAAGCTTCTCGTTGAAGAGGAGCTCCCTGCCCCCGACGACCTCGACCTTCACGAGCCCCTGGGAGAGGCGCGCCGCCACCTCAAGGGAGTCCGAGAGCCTCCTTAAGACGCCCGCCTTTATCACGAGACGGTCCACGACTACATCGATTGTGTGCTTCTTCCTCTTGTCGAGGCCAACTACCTCTTCGAGGTCCAACATCACGCCGTTGAGCTTTATCTTCGTGTAGCCGTCCTTACGGAGCGCCTCCAGCTCTTTTTTGTACTCGCCCTTCCTGCCGCGCACTATCGGGGAGAGGAGCATGATCCTGGCCCCTTCCGGCAGTTCCATCACCTTGTCGGCCATCTGCTGTATGGTCTGCGAGGTTATCGGCCTTGAGCAGTTGTAGCAGTGCGGTTTTCCGATCCTCGCGAAAAGGAGCCTCAGGTAGTCGTATACCTCGGTTACGGTCCCGACGGTAGAGCGCGGGTTCCTTGAAGTCGTCTTCTGCTCGATGGAGATAGCGGGAGAAAGGCCCTCGATGCTCTCCACATCGGGCTTGTCCATCTGCTCGAGGAACTGTCTCGCGTAGACGGATAGGCTCTCGACATACCTTCTCTGTCCCTCGGCGTAAATAGTATCGAAGGCGAGCGAGGATTTCCCCGAGCCCGACACGCCGGTGATGACGACGAGCTTGTCCCTGGGGATCACAAGGTCTATGGTCTTGAGGTTATGCTCTCTTGCGCCTTTTATTACTATGTTGTCCATGATATGCGGCAGCGTCCTTTGTTCCTGCTTACTTCTTTTTTGAGGCCATCTCGCAGGCCATCTCAATGGCGGCCACGAGGCTCTCGGAGCTCGCCTTTCCCTTCCAGGCTATGTCGTAGGCCGTCCCGTGATCTACCGATGTCCGGATGATGGGAAGCCCGAGCGTGGCGTTCACCCCGTCCTCGAAGTGCAGAAGCTTCAAGGGACCCAATCCCTGGTCGTGGTACATTGCCACGACGCAGTCGAACTCGGCCTTTTTTACAGCCCTGTAAAAGACCGTGTCCGCCGGGAGCGGCCCTATGGCGTTTATGCCGGAGGAGCGCGCCTTCTTTATCGCCGGGGCTATTACCTTTTGTTCCTCGTCGCCGAAGATCCCGGCCTCTCCGGCGTGCGGGTTCAATCCGGCCACGGCTATCCTCGGCCTTTTGACCCCGAAGTACCGCCTGAACGACTCGTCGGTTATCCTCAATGTCTTGAGTACGGCCTCTTTTGTGACAAGGGCGGGGACACGCCTGAGGGATTCGTGAATGGTAACGAGCACGACCTTCAGGGACTTGCCGCCGAGCATCATCGAAAAGTCCTTTGTCCCGGTGAGGTGCGCTATGAACTCGGTGTGGCCGGGAAAGGAGAAGCCGGCCATACGGGCCGCCTCCTTGCTTATGGGAGCGGTGACCATCGCGTCCGCATCCCCGACGGCCGCCATGTAAACGGCCTCCTCTATGTACGAGATCATGGCTTGAGACGACTCTTTCGTGGGCTTTCCGGCTTTGAGCTTCTCAAGGTCGAGATCCGAGACATTGACTACCGCGCCTTCGTCCGGTCCCTTGAGCTTGAGCCTCCTGGCGAGGGAGCGCAAAAGCCCCGAATCCCCGATGACTACGGGGTCGGCTATGCGCCTGACCCTTCTGTCTTCAAGAGCCTTAAGTATTATCTCGGGGCCGACCCCGGCGGGGTCGCCCATCGTAACGGCTATTACAGGTCTCATTTTTTCAAACTCAAGGCGGGAGTGGAAAAGGTCAATAAGAAGGGCCTCCCGTGGCGGTCCCGGCCCTGTTCCTCCGGCCTCTCTCCTTTTAAGATTTTTGCTCGGCCAGCGGGCCCCGCCGGAAAAGCCCTGCCGCGTCCCCTGCGCCGTCATGTCCCCCGAAGACCGGCCACCCCTCTCCGGCGAAGAGAACCCTCCCCGGTTAAAGCCCCGGGGTTTTCAGAACGATGAACCTCCCCGTAGCAAGCTGCGGGGTATCTCCTGAAACTTCCCCTCCCTCGATTGCGAGGGCTGGGCTCCCGTTGCGCTCTTCCGATGCAACGGGAAGCGGGGAGGGTGAAAACTTTTTTCACCCCTCCCTACCCTCCCCCATCAAGGGGGAGGATCTTATAAGGAAACCCTGCAGCAAGCTACAGAGAATTACATGATTAAAAATAAACGCCACAAAAGATCAAAGCCTTATCTCTATATGGGCGTACCTTTTTACCTCTTTGAGCCAGAAGTTGAACCTCTCGTCCATGACCTTCTTGAAGAGCATGTCGTGGATGTATCCGCTGACTTCGTCAAGGGGCTTCGCGGCCGGCTTCTTCACGTCAGTGACCTGGATGAAGTATGTCCCTTCGGGCGTGGCGATGGGAGAGCTCACCTCGTTGATCTTGAGCTTTTTCGCCGCCGCCTCTATGGCCCTGTCCATCTCGCCTTCCTTCAGATACCCCATGTCCCCGCCGAGTGAAGCCGCCGGGCCCTCGGAGTAGTGGCTCGCAATGTTTCTGAAGTCGTCTCCGCGGGCTATGCCTTCCTTTATCTCCTTGAGCTTCTGCTTTTCCACGGCCGAATCAATCGAGGGGATGAATATGAGGTTTACCCTGTACGAGGCCGGGCCGTAGAACTCGTCGATATTGGTCCTGTAGTAGTCCTCGACCTCCTCGGGCTGTATGGAGATCTTGGAGCGGAACTCCTTGTTTATGTACTTGACCTGGCGTATCTGCTCCTTGAGCTGCTCCCTGTACTCCCTGAGGGTCAGACCGCTTTCTGCCAGCGCCAGAAGAAGCGATTCCTGGGTGAGGTTGTTCTGCCTCTTTATGTCGTCCACCGCGCTGTCTATCTCGCGCTCGCTTATGTCTATGCCGGCCTTGTCGGCGGCCTGCTTCACGAGCTTCTGCTCCACCAGATTGTCGAGCATCCTGGACTTAAGCTCCTCTACCTTCGCGGGGTCCTTTCTATCTTCCGCGCTCAGCCTGTCAAGGGCGACGGCCGTCGCGGCGTTCAGCTCCGAGAGGGTTATGACGCTGTCGTTTATTACGGCGACGATCCTGTCGACGACCTCGGCCGAAGAGCCGGACGGGCCGCACATGACGAGCATGGACAACAGTATGACCTTCAAACCGAAACCTTTCAAGAAACCTCTCACAGCAGTTCCTCCCTGACCTCTATCTTTGTCTTTTGTTTCAGGGAGGCCATCCAGTCCCTGAACTCAGAGTCCTCTCTCTCGGCCTTGATCCTCTCCATTATCCGCCCCTTGACCTCTTCGAAAGAGAACTTTCCGCCCTTCTTCCTCCCCTCGACGAGGAAGATGTGAAAACCGTACTCGGTCTTTACCACCGGGCTTATCTGCCCGGCCCTTAGCTTGAAGACGGCGTCCTCGAAGGCGGAGGGCATCTCTCCCCTTGAGAAAAACCCGAGGTCCCCGCCGCTCTCCCTGTCGGGGCTTAAAGAGACCTTCTTCGCCGTCTCGGCGAAGCTGGACACCGTCAGCCCTTTTCTTATCCTGAGGGCCTCCTCTTCGGAAGCGACGACTATCATCCTGGCGCGCACCCGCTCGGTCGCGCTGAACTCCCCGGGATTGGCGCCGTAGTACTCCTTCGCCTCCTCCTCGGTGACTGGCGGCTGCCCGCTTACCAGCTTCTCGACCGTCTTTCTTATGATGAGCTTATTCCTTATCTCGTCCTTCCATTTTTCGAGGTCCCCGTACTTCTCGGCTATGGCGTCCCTGAAGGACGCTTCGCCGTACTCCTCTTTTATCCCGTCCACTTCAGCCGTAAGCTCCTCATCGGAGACCGTGATGCCGGCCGTTTCAGCCTGGGCCAGCAGAAGTTTTTCCTCGATGAGCTGGTTCAGGAGGTCCTTTTTGATAGCCGTGAGGTCTTCCTTGTCTGTGGCGTGGTCCTGAGGGACTATCCTCTTGAGAGACTCCTGAAACTCCGCCAGCGTGATGACGGCCTCCCCGACCGTCGCTATGGGCTTTTTTTCCCCGCCGGAACACCCGGCGGCGAAAAAAAGCGCTCCGGTGAGCACCAGGCTGAAGAACGCGTATCTTTTTTTATGCATGCAGTATATCGGTTTCCTTTGCGGTTGTTCCAGGTCCGGATACTAAAAAAAACCTGCCGGATACAGGAGGGCGTTATATCCTTGCCGCCCAAGGAAGGGGGCTCAACGGACCCTCACCGAACTTAAAACCCCAGGGTTTTCAGAACCTAAAAATGAACCCTCCCAGGGCTTAAAGACCCCGGGATTCTCAGAACGTTAAAAAGATAAATATATCACCCCTTTAGAAGTTCTTTCAATACATATCTCGCCTCTTCGAGCACTTCGGACTCAGGGCCCATGAAGACGATGAAGTGCCCGTCGGGAGCGACCCTGTAGCGCTTCGGCTCTTTTTTCGCCAGAGAGAGCGCCTTTTCTACTACCTTTTTGCCGAGCTCCGTTTCGCCGAGGCTCTGAAATGAGATGTAGAGCCGGGCGCCCTTCTGGGTAAGCTCCCTGGCCTTGAGCCTCTTGAGATCAAGCTTGAGCTCTATTATCCTGAAGAGGTTATTGACCAGGGCCGGAGGCTCTCCGTACCGGTCGGAAAGCTCGTCCTGTATGGAGTGGAGCTCCTCGACGGAAGCAACCGAGGCGAGCCTCTTGTAAAAGCCGAGCCTCTGGCGGGTCTCCGGTATGTACTCCTCTGGTATGTACTGCGAGACACGGAGGTTGATCTCGGGGGCGGCCTCCGTGTCCACCTCTTCTCCCTTCAGTCCGCTTACGGCCTCTTCAAGGAGGTCCGTGTACATCTCAAAGCCCACGGAGGCGATCTGGCCGGACTGCGCCGAGCCCAGGAGCTCTCCGGCCCCCCGGATCTCAAGGTCGTATGTGGCCACCTTGAAGCCGCTCCCCGGCTCCGAGAGCTCCTGGATGACCTCCATCCGCTTCCTCGCGTCGTCAGTAAGGTCCGCGATGCCCGGCGTGATAAAATAGGCGTAAGCCCTGTGCCTGCTCCTGCCGACCCTGCCCCTGAGCTGGTAGAGCTCCGCGAGGCCGAACCTGTCGGCCCTGTTTATGATGATGGTGTTGGCAGAAGGGATGTCGAGGCCGGATTCTATGATGGCGGTTGAAAGGAGTATGTCGTAGTCCTTGTTTATGAAGCCGAGCATCTTCTTCTCAAGCTCCCCTTCCTTCATCTGCCCGTGGGCCACGGCCACTCTGGCCCGGGGCATGATCCTCCTTAAGAACTCCTCCATCGCGCCCATCGACTGGATCCTGTTGTGGACGAAGAAGACCTGGCCTCCCCTGTTCAACTCCCTCTCGATCGCCTCGGCCATGACCTGTTCGTCGAACCTTATGACGCTCGTCTTTATCGCGAGCCTGTCCTCAGGCGGGGTGTTTATGATGGAGAGCTCCCTGATGGACGCAAGCGACATGTGGAGCGTCCTCGGGATGGGGGTGGCAGTAAGCGTGAGGACATCGACCTTTTTACGCATCTGCTTGAGCCTCTCCTTGTGCGCCACGCCGAACCTGTGCTCCTCGTCGATGACTATGAGGCCGAGGTCCTTGAACTCTATGTCTTTCTGGAGGAGCCTGTGGGTGCCGATGATTATGTCGACCTTCCCCTCTGAAAGCCTCCTTACCGTCTCTTTCTGCTCTCTGGCGGTCTTGAACCTGCTAAGAACCTCTACCGCTACCGGGTACGGGGCAAGCCTGGTAGAGAAGGTGCGGTAGTGCTGCTGCGCTAAAACCGTGGTGGGGACGAGCACGGCCACCTGTTTTTTGTCGAGCACCGCCTTGAAGGCCGCCCTTATCGCGACCTCGGTCTTGCCGTAGCCGACGTCCCCGCATACGAGCCTGTCCATCGGCCGGGGCTCTTCCATGTCTTTAAGGGACTCCTCTATGGCCCTGGCCTGGTCCGGCGTCTCCTCGTACTCAAAGCCCGCCTCGAACTCGTGGAAGAGCCTGTCCGGGGGAGAGAAGGCGTGGCCTTCGGCGACCTGCCTTTCGGCGTAGAGCTTGAGAAGCTCCCCGGCGAGCCTTTCCACCGACTCCCTGACCTTCTTCTTGGTCTTCTCCCAGCCCGGCCCTCCGAGCTTGTCAAGCTCCGGAGCGCTCCCCTCGAACCCGTGGTACTTGCTTACAAGGTCCATCCTCCAGACCGGGAGATAGAGCTTGTCGCCGCCCCTGTACTCAAGCAGGAGAAAGTCGTTCTCGATACCGTCTATGGATATCCTCTTCAAGCCCTTGTAGAGCCCTATGCCGTGGTGGGCGTGCACGATAAAGTCCCCGGCGGAAAGGTCATGGAGCTGCGTCAGGAACGCGTCAAGCCTCTTTGACGGCGGCGCCCTCCTTTTGACCCTCTCGCCGAAGACCTCCTCCTCGGAGACTATGACGACGGAAGAGGCCCTGAGCCTGAACCCGGTGGAGAGCGACCCGGTGGCTATGAAAAATCCCTGAGCGGCCTTTTCGACTACATCTGGTCCGGCTACGACCGGGGGCTTGAGGCCGTAGCCTTCAAGGAGCTCCGCCGTCCTTTCGGCCTGCCCCCTGTTATGGGCCGTAAGAAAGACCTTCTGCCCCTCCCCGACCCACTCAATAACCCTCCTGGCCAGCGGGGCAAAGAGCTCTTCCCCCTTCTTCAAGGCTATCTCCTGCCTTAAGTCCAGGTTCGACTCTACGGTGAGGCCGGGCCCGAAGCCCCTTAAGCTCTCGATATTCACCACAGGGCGCGTCTTGAATAAACCCCGCACCTCTTGGGCGCTCAAGTATGCGCTTGCGGGCTCGACGAAGAACTGCCTTTTGGCCTTCAGCCTTTCGGCCGTCCCGCTAACTTCGCCTGAGAACTTCTCCATCTCGGAAACGGATATCTCCGGGTCCACTATGGCCACGAGGGCGTCATCCCTCAGGTAGTCGAATAAGGTATCGAGCTTATCGTAAAAAAGCGGCAGGAGGTGGTCCATACCTCCGGTCACGCCGTCCCTGAGTTTGCCGGAGAGCGGCTCCCAGGACTCTCTTTTGACGCCGAGGAGGTCCGCCCTCTCTATGAGCTTGTCTCTGGCGGCCGCCCTTGAGCCCTTCGCAAGGGTAGTCTCTCTTGCAGGGAGTATCCTTATCGAGTCAAGCTCCTTTAAAGACCTCTGTGTGGTGATGTCGAAGTGGCGGATAGACTCGACCTCGTCTCCGAAGAACTCTATTCTCAGGGGGGATTCGTACATCGGGGGGAATATGTCGAGGATTCCGCCACGAAGACTCATCTCTCCCCTCTCCTCGACCATCGACATCCTCGAGTAACCTATCTCATGGAGCGTGGCGACGAATTCGTCGCGCGCGTACTCTTTGCCTTTTTCGATCTCCAGCACGCCAGCGGTGAGCCCCATTCTGGGTATCACCCTGTGCATGAGGTTTGCCGCCGCGCTTACTGTGATAAAGGGCTTCTGTCCGGGGAGGTTAAAAAGGACCTCCATCCTCTGCGACTGGAGGTCCTGATGGGTCTGAAGCGGCTCGAACGGGAGCGTTTCGGTCGAAGGATAGAGAAGGACTTCTTCGGGGCGGAGGAAAAACCTCAGGTCTTCGAGAAAATCCTCAGCCGCCTCCTGGGTCGGCATGACCGCAAGAACCGGTCTGAACGAAGCCCTGAAGAGAGATACAAGGAAAAACGCCTTCGAGCTTCCGTAAACTCCGCTGAGGGTGAACTCTCCTCCAGCCTTGAGACCGAGAGAGGCGGCAAGGGCGTCTTTCAGGGTATAAGTATTCTCTTGGGGTCCGGCCAGAGACATTTTTATCTGATCCGTGCTATATATCTTTGATTTTGGGCGTAACCGCGCGGGAACGCTAATAATGTTAAAAGACGCTTTTGCGGGGCCTTACTGCGGCCCGGGGCGCGCGGGTTTTTCCAGTCCGAGCTTCATGAACTATAAATCATATCATAATTATCTTATCCGAAAAAGGCTTTAGTTGGAGGGGGTTTCCCGGTTTAAACGGGTCTTGACGGCGGGCGTGGAAAAGAGCCTGCGAAAAAAAGGGGTGCTCGGCCCCCTGCGTCAGATTTCTTTCATTTCCCCCGTAAAGACAAAAAAACGGGGCGGCGCATGAAAACCCTTGACTTGAATTTGGTAGAAATATTAATATATCTGCTTTGGACCTTACCGGGAGGGTGTTAGGAAGCGGAGACGAAAAACCCCGGCCAGCAGGCCGTAACGCCGGTTCAAGGCTCGAAGATTCTTCAAAGACTTAAGCGTTTAAAAAACTATTCCCAGGTAGCTCAGCCGGCAGAGCGGGTGGCTGTTAACCACCATGTCGGGGGTTCGAATCCCTCCCTGGGAGCCAAACAAATCAAGGGGTTACGACGAAAGCTTTAGCCCCTTTTCTTTGAACGTAACCAAAACGTAACCGTTTTTTTCCAACATCTCTACCGCTTTCACCTTATGGCTCGGGGCAAGGTGGGCATAGCGGAGCGTCA
>JACRCJ010000271.1 GCA_016219075.1 Deltaproteobacteria bacterium
GACTGGCGGGGTGGCGTATGCTAACCCTTATGGCTATGAGAACGGACGCGGAGATCGGACTTTCCTTCAGATTAAAGCCTATTGACGAGATAGCCGGAGGTTTAGGGATACCAGAGGAGCGTCTTATCCACTACGGCCGTCATATCGCCAAGGTGGACTCACGCCTGCTTGATGAGTTGAGAGAGAGGCCCGACGGCAGGCTCATACTCGTCACTGCTATGAGCCCGACGCCTTCGGGCGACGGCAAGACGACTCTTACGATAGGGATTGCGCAGTCATTGAGGCTTTTGGGAAAAAAAGCGGCGGCGTGTCTGAGACAACCGAGCCTCGGGCCGTTCTTCGGGGCCAAGGGCGGGGCCACCGGAGGGGGCTATTCGCAGGTCTTGCCGGCCGGCGACATCACCATCCAGTTCACCGGCGACGACTACGCGATCACTACCGCGCACAACTTTATATCGTCCATTATAGACAACCATATATTTCACGACACACTCCCTATAGACCCCGAACGGATACTCTGGCCCCGGGCCTCTACCGTAAACGACAGGACTTTGAGGAAGCTACGCGTCCCGGTCGGCAAAAGCGGAGGCGAGAGGGCCGAGGAGTTCGTCATCTCGGCGGCCTCCGAATTGATGTCCATACTCTCTTTAAGTTTAAACTTGACCGACTTTAGAGAACGGGCAGGCCGTATTGTAGTGGCCTTCTCCAGGGACGGCCGCCCGGTGACTGTAGGGGACCTCGGGGTCACAGGCGCCGTGGCCGCGCTCTTTAAAAACGCGATACACCCCAACCTTGTACAGTCCAACGAGGGGGCCCCGGTCTTTATCCACGGCGGGCCTTTCGGCAACATCTCAATCGGGTGCAGCAGCCTCCTTGCCACAAGACTCGCCCTGAAGTCCGCCGACTATGTATTGACCGAGGCCGGGTTCGCCACGGAGCTCGGGGCCGAGAAGTTCTTTGACATAAAGTGCCGCTACGGGGGACTCAAGCCTTCGGTCGCGGTGATAGTAGCCACTTTGAAGGCCCTTCGTCTGCACGGCGGCTCAAAGGATTATCTCAAGGAAGATACTACTTCGATGATAAAGGGGCTTGAGAACATCGAAAAGCACATCGAGAACATAAAAAAGTTCGGCGTGCCGTTCATAGTCGCCGTCAACCGCTACCACGACGACACAGACGGGGAGATTCTCGCCCTCAGGCGCGCCCTCGGTGATAAAGGCATCCCTGCCCATCTCGTCGATGTCAGGGAGCGGGGCGGGGCCGGGGGAGTGGAGGCCGCGGAGGCATTGGTCGAGCTGACTCAAAACCCCTGCGATTTTAAATACTTATACCCTCTGGAGATCCCCGTAGCCGATAAGATAAATATAGTGGCCAGAGAGATGTACGGCGCCTCCGGGGTCGAGTTCACCGGGGAGGCAAAAAGGGATATCGCCGAGGCAGTCCGCTTAGGCTTCTCCACACTCCCGGTCTGTATCGCCAAGACCCCCAAATCACTCTCCGACGACCCGAACCTGTTGGGCCGCCCAACCGGGTTCAAGGTGGCGGTCAGAAGGGTCAAGATAGACGCCGGGGCGGGTTTCCTTGTGGCAATATGCGGCAACGTGCTTTTGATGCCGGGCCTGCCCATGCACCCGCTCGCCGAAGAAATCGACATAAACAGCGACGGTACAATAAGAGGGTTTTAACAGGGCGGGAAAAGTGTTTTTTGGGGGAAACTTTCTGTAGAAAGTTTCCCCCAGACCCCCTTCAAAGACTTTAAGTTCCCGGGGAATACCCCCCGGTGTTACTGGGGGGGGGTATTCCCCGGGAAGAACCTGAAGTTTTTGGAGAGAGTTTGAGGACCGTGCGGTCAGCAGAATAAAGCGAACTTACCATCGGTTACGACCGGTCAGGCAAGATGGTTCACTTCTTTTATCCGCCGTCCGCCAGGACTTTTACAAAAAGTTCCTCTCAAGAGACTCTTCCGGCGACCTGTTATAAGCCCCGCTGTTTGCCCATCATGTGCCTTTGCGCACACCCTTTAAGGTCCTGATCCGGCTATAATATATCCTGCAAGCGTCAATCATTACTATACTTTTCCGCCCAATATTTATATAATCCGACTGATCGGGTGGACGGTAGCCCGAAAACTGAATAAAATGTCTCTCGGAAAATACACAGGCCTTTTAAAGTCATTCGGCTTCCAGTCTTTCCTCTGGACCCAGTTCCTCGGCGCCTTCAACGATAATGTCTTCAAGATAGTCCTGTCGATGATCGCCGTGAACCTGGCCGCCGGCGGGGAAGGCGGCGGAGGGTATGTCTCGCTCGTGGGGGCCATATTCATATTCCCCTTTTTTCTTTTTTCCGGCTACGCGGGCTTCGTGGCGGATGTCTACAACAAGAGAAGCGTCCTGATAGTCACCAAGAGCTTTGAGGTGGTGGCGGTCGTATTCGGTTTTGTCGCCTTTCTTTCCGGGCGGATCGAGCTTATGCTCCTCACGCTCTTTTTCATGGCCATGCACTCCACCTTCTTCGGCCCCGCCAAGTACGGGATAGTCCCGGAGATGCTCCCTGAAAAAGACATATCCAGGGCGAACGGGCTCATGGAGATGAGTACCTTCTTCGCCATAATACTCGGCACCTCGGTCGGCACCATCATGTTTTCGGCCTGGAAGGACAGGCTCTGGATAATCGGGGCCTTCCTTATAGCCATCGCGGTGGTGGGGACCGTCATGAGCTTCGGTATCCGGAGGGTGCCGGGGTCGGGCACGCCCAAGCCCTTCAGGATAAACCCTTACTCCGAGATATTCCACGGCACAAAGAGGCTGTACAGGAGCCGCCTTCTCCTCTTCACGGTCATCGGGATCACCTACTTCTGGTTTCTCGGCTCCTTGCTCCAGATGGGCATCCTCCTTCTCGGCAAGGAGGTCATGGGGCTCACGGACTTCTGGATCGGGATCCTCATAACATTTCTCGCCATAGGCATCGGTACGGGAAGCGTAGCGGCCGGAAGGCTCTCGGGCGACAAGGTGGAGCCGGGGCTTGTGCCGCTCGGGTCGATCGGCATGGGGCTTTTCGCCATACTGCTCGCCGGCTCATCGGGGTCGTACCCGAGGACCGCCGCCTCGATGATGATGCTCGGTTTCTGCGGCGGGCTCTTCATAGTCCCCCTGAACTCGCTACTGCAGCAGAAGAGCGGCAGCGACGAAAAGGGCCGGATCATAGCCACCAACAACTTCATCAATACCGGCGGGATACTGCTTGCCTCGGCTGTACTCTGGATATTGAGGGACATCGTAGACATACAGGCCGACACCATCATCTTTATATTCGGCTGCATAACCCTCGCCTCCACAGTCTTCGTGGTGAAGGCGCTCCCGGACTTTCTCACCCGCTTTGTCCTGTGGATGCTCACGCACACGCTCTACAAGATAAGGATAGTCGGCACGGAGAATGTCCCCTACAAGGGCGGGGCGCTCCTCGTATCCAACCACATGTCCTTTGCCGACGCCCTCTTGGTGGGCGCCTCGGTCCACAGGTTCATCCGCTTCATGATCTACAGCTACTTCTACAACATGAAGCCGATAAGGTGGTTTTTGCGCCTTATGAAGGCCGTCCCCATAGGCGACGGCAACAGGCGGGAAGTGTTGAAGTCGATTGAAAGGGCGAGGGAGGAGATCAGGGCGGGCCACATCGTCTGCATATTCGCCGAGGGCGCCATCTCGCGAACCGGCAACCTCCTGCCGTTCAAAAAGGGTCTTGAGCGGGTCGTCGAGGGGCTCGATGTGCCGGTCATACCCGTGCACCTGGACCGGGTCTGGGGCTCTGTCTTCAGCTTCAAGGGCGGGCGGTTTTTCTGGAAGTGGCCCACGCACTTCCCTTACCCCGTGACGGTCTCCTTCGGCTCTCCGATGCCGTCGCGCTCAAAGGCCTCGGAGATCAGGCAGGCCGTCATGGAGCTCGGGAGCGAGGCCGTGCGCTACAGGAGGCACTCCCACGACCTTTTGCACCTCAAATTCATGAAGAACGCGAAGAGGCGCTGGCGTTCGCTCTGCATGGCCGACTCCACCGGCACTGAGCTCACCTGGGGCGCAACGCTTGTCGCGAGCCTTTTGCTTTCCGGATGGCTGCGGCGGAACCGCCCGTCCGATGAAAAGGTCGCGGTCCTTCTCCCCTCTTCCGTCGGGGGGGCGCTTGCCAACATCGCTTCGCTCATAGCGGGCAAGCCCCCGGTAAACCTCAATTTCACGGCAGGGCCCGCCTCGATGCGCTACGCGATGGATAAGTGCGGCATAAAGACCGTCATAACCTCGCGCCGTTTCCTCTCAAAGGCGGGCATTGAAGAGACCGGGGAGATGGTATTCCTCGAAGACATGCTCGGCGGCGTATCCGGGTTCACGAAGGCCGCGGTGTGGGCGGCCGCGCTCTTAATCCCGGCCAGGCTCCTCTTCACGCTCTTCTGCCGCGGAGACCACGACCCGGACGGTCTGGCCACCGTCATCTTCACGAGCGGCTCCACGGGGGAGCCCAAGGGCGTGATGCTCTCGCACAACAACATACTCTCAAACATCGAGGGCTTCTCGCAGG
This sequence comes from Deltaproteobacteria bacterium, assembly GCA_016219075.1. GTDB lineage: Bacteria > Desulfobacterota > GWC2-55-46 > GWC2-55-46 > GWC2-55-46 > JACRCH01. The sequence goes on from JACRCJ010000271.1 coordinate 4,567, forward strand.
TCCTCAACCTGACCATCAGGGACAGCGTCCTCGGTGTGCTCCCCTTCTTTCACTCGTTCGGGTTTACCGGGACGATCTGGTTCCCGCTTCTCTCCGGCATAGGAGTGCGGTACCACACCAGCCCCGCGGACGCCAGGACCATCGGAGAGATGGCGTTCAAATACAGCTCCACCATGCTCGTCTCCACGCCCACCTTCTACTCGGCCTATACGAAGAAGTGCACCAGAGAGGAGTTCTCCTCTTTGAGGTACGCCATAACCGGGGCCGAAAAGCTCAGGAAAAAGACAGCCGAGGAGTTCGAGGAAAAATTCGGCATACCGCTCCTGGAGGGCTACGGCTGTACGGAGCTTTCACCCGTGGTGTCGGTGAATGTGCCCGATGTCGAGCACGAGAACCGGATACAGAAGGGGTTTGTGCGCGGCACCGTCGGGCACGCCATCCCCGGGGTCTCCGTAAAGGTCGTTGACCCGGAGACATGGACTGACACCGGGACCGGTTGCGAGGGGCTCCTTCTGGTAAAGAGCCCCGGCCTGATGCTCGGCTACCTGGACGAGCCCGAATTGACGCAGGACGTCATAAGGGACGGATGGTACTCAACCGGCGACATAGCCTCCATCGGCGCCGACGGCTTTATCCGCATAGTAGACAGGCTTGCCCGGTTCAGCAAGATCGCCGGGGAGACGGTCCCGCACGGAAAAGTGGAAGACGCCGTCTCGGAGATCTTCGGCTGCGAGTGCGCCGCGGTCTCGCTCCCCGACGAGACCAGGGGCGAGAGGCTCTTTGTCTTCTGCTCAGGTCTTGACAAGACCTCCTCGGAGGTCAGAGAGGCGCTCCTGAAGACGGACCTGCCGAGGCTCTGGATACCCAGGAAGGAAAACATCCGCATCATTGACGAACTGCCCAGGACGGCCTCCGGAAAACCTGACCTGAGGGCGCTTAAGAGGCTGGCGGAGGAGTTTACCGGGGTTTAGCTTACTTCTTTACGGACTCGGGCATGGGGGCGAGGTAGACGACATTCCTTGAGAGGTCCTTGGCCTTGTACATCGCCTTGTCGGCGATCTTCAGGAGCTCTTTTTTGTCCCTGGTGTGTATCGGGTAGGTGGCCACGCCCAAAGAAGCGGTGATCCTTATGTCGAGCGACTCTTCAGGGATGAAGTGTTCCTGCTCGATGGAGACCCTTATCCTGTCGGCTACCCTCATCGCCACGCCGTAGTCGGCGTCGACGAGTATCACGACATACTCGTCCCCTCCGTACCTTATGACGGTATCGACTTCCCTGACGCATTTAAGAAGTATCTTGCCGACCTCGACCAGGACCTTGCTCCCGACGAGGTGGTCGTTGGTGTCGTTTATCCTCTTGAAGTTGTCGAGGTCCATGAAAAGGACCGTAACGGGGCTCATGAGCCTGTCGGCCCTTTTAAGCTCCCTGTCGAGCGCGGCCTCGAGGTACTTGCTGTTGTAAAGGCCCGTGAGGCTGTCTATGAACGCCATCTCCTTGGCCTCGGAGTACTTTATGGCGTTGTCGAAGGCCGAGGAGACATGCTCGTTTATAAAGGACGCGTTCTTGATGTCGCGCAGGTTGTAGCCGCTTTTTCCCAGCGCGCTTAATATGAGTATGTA
>JACRCJ010000272.1 GCA_016219075.1 Deltaproteobacteria bacterium
CGGAAACGCCGCTCTCAACCTCCTTGAGCACGGCTACGATCTGAGACTCGGTAAAACGGGACTTCTTCATGTGAACCTCCTGGCTTTATTTTGCCAGAAAGCTCTACTTATTACATGTCTACTTTTAGGGGAAGCTTACGGGCTGTGCCCACCATTACCAGCGCCGCCAGGATGGAACTCCCCACGGCGCTGGAAACTCAGGGATTGCCGTGTCGCCCCCCCCTCACCCCTCCTTGGGCTTGAATACGAACGGAAATATCACCCTTATCGTCTCGGTCCCGATGTAGAGCTCGCTCAAGGTGAGCGCGGCCTTTGTGCAGTCCGTTGAGATGGGCTTGAATATCAGGAGCTTCGAGGTCTTTCCGCCGGGCGGTATCGTGGTGGCGAGGTCGTAGAAGAGCCCCTTCAAGCCGTTCATGCTGAATGGCTTCTTCTCTCCGTCCTTCGCCTCTTTTTCCCATACGCCCTCCGCCATATCGTAGAGGTCGGTGTAGTCTATCGGCGTGCCGTAGTCCATCGCGTCGTCTGTAAAGGTCGTAAAGGAAGGGTTGTAGATGGCCCTGTGTCTGGAGGTGTTTTCAATCTCCATCCTGAAGATCAGGTAGTCCTTCTTGAGCAGGTGGGCGATAACCTCCTGTGAGAGGCCCTCGTCGTCCGAATCCCCTATCTTTCTTACCGTTACCCTTATCGACTTGTTCTCGAACACGCCCTGATCCGCCTTCCTTGAGTATCCTTCCGACCCCTTGTCGTCCGGGTACATGAAGAGCTTTACATCAGGTTTGTGGGCGCACCCCTGGGCAACGAATAATAAGACGACGGCCGTGATAAGCGCTGATATAAGGCATGACGGTCTTTTCATCTGTGTTCCTGTCTCTCTCCCTGCCCGGTTGCGGCGGGTGCGTTCAGTAGCCGTTGTGCCTTGTAAGGGCGGTGAAGCCGTCGAACTCGTCTTTGAACTCCTCCCTGCTTATATCGATTCTGTCCACCCGCGCCCTCGGCGGGCCGATGCGGCTCCATTGGATGACCTTGTCCACCCGGTCCTCGTCCCCTTCGAGCACGGCCTCCACAGTCCCGTCAGGGTTGTTCCGCGCCCAGCCGCGCACCCCGTGCATACGGGCGGTCTCGGCCATCGTCGCCCTGAAAAAGACGCCCTGCACCACCCCCTCGATTATAAGGCGCGCGCGTACCTTGCTCATTGACAGAACCTACCACAAATTCCCGGTATTGGCAAGAAGCCTCCGGCATCATAAATATCCATTACGAAAAACCTTGAAGGCGCGGGGGGCGGGGGTTAATATGTATGACGGAGGTTGCGCGCATGACGGAGAGGGTAACGATAATAGGGGGCGGGCTTGCCGGGAGCGAGGCCGCTTATCAGGCCGTAAAACTGGGGTGCAAGGTAACACTCATTGAGATGAAGCCCGCGCGTTTCTCTCCGGCCCACACGATGGAGGGCCTCGCCGAGCTCGTCTGTAGCAACTCCTTGAAGTCCGAGAGCCTTGAGAACGCGTCCGGGGTGCTCAAGGAAGAGATGCGCGTCTGCGGCTCCCTTATCATAAAGGCCGCCGAGGCCGCAAGGGTGCCGGCGGGCAACGCACTTGCGGTAGACAGGAAGGCGTTCTCCGATTACGTCACACGGGCTCTTACGGATGCGGGGGTTGAGATAGCGCGCCAGGAGGTTGCGGATATCCCGGAGGCGCGTCCGCTCGTCATAGCCACAGGCCCCTTGACCTCAGAGCCTCTTGCCGCGGCCATCGGCGGTTTGATATCGGAGACCAACCTATACTTCTACGACGCGGTGGCCCCGATAGTGTACAAAGAGTCTATCGACATGGACAGGGCGTTCATGGCCTCGCGCTACGGCAAGGGCGGGGACGACTACATAAATTGCCCCCTCGATGAAGACGAGTACAGGAGGTTCGTGGAGGCCCTCCTTTCCGCCGAGATGGTCCAGCCGAGGGAGTTCGAGGATATGAAGTGCTTTGAGGGGTGCATGCCCATAGAGGCCATGGCCCGGAGGGGGCCCGACACATTGATGTTCGGCCCGATGAAGCCCGTGGGGCTCATCGACCCGCGCACCGGCAAGAGGCCCTACGCCGCCGTCCAGTTGAGGAGGGAGAACCTCGATGGCACGCTCTACAATATCGTCGGCTTCCAGACCCGTATGACATTCCCGGAACAGAGGCGCGTATTGGGGCTTATTCCGGGGCTTGAGCGCGCGGAGTACGCCAGGCTCGGCAAGCTCCACAGGAATAGCTATATAGATTCCCCGAGGCTTTTGACGCAGGTCCAGAGCCTGCGCTCCGACGGCGCGGTCTTTTTCGCCGGGCAGATAACGGGTGTTGAAGGGTACTGCGAGTCATCTGCGTCCGGGCTCCTATCAGGTATGAACGCGTGCAGGAGGGCTATGGGGCAGGCCCCTGTATGCCCTCCGCCGACGACCGTCATGGGGGCCTTGGTCCGCCACATATCGATGGAGCGCGATACCGCCTTTACCCCCATGAACGCCAACTTCGGCCTCCTGCCGCCGCTTAAAGGAAGGGACAGGCGGGAGAGGCTTGCAAGAAGGGCGATTGCAGATATGAGGGCGTGGGTGGAGGGGGGCTTCAAATCCCTTGAAACTTCCGCTTAAAACTGATAGATTGTTTTTTAACGTTCTGAAACCCCTGTGGTTTTCAAGCCCGGGGATGGTTCTTTTTTAACGTTCTGAAACCCCTGTGGTTTTCAAGCCCGGGGATGGTTCTTTTTTAACGTTCTGAAACCCTTGGGGTTTTCAAGCCTGGAGAGGGTTCATTTACATGGACAAGAGGAAGGAACTACTCATAAACGCCCTCCAGGACAAGCAGGAGGAGGTGCGCAAGGTCGCGGCCGAGGCCCTTGAGAGGCTCGAGGTGCGCCAGAGGATCGAGCCGCTTGAGCAGAAGGTCACATCAGGGGCGATGCTCGTGAAGATCAGGGCCATATACGCGCTCGGGAGCCTCAGGGGGCACAGGGTGATAGAGATACTCCTGAAGGCTCTCAACGACCCTTCAGAGGACGTCAGGGCCGCGGCCATCAGGGTGCTCGGCTCATACATGGACTCAAGCGTCATGCCTCAACTCGCCGAGGCCCTTAAGGACCCGAGCCCCGGGGTGGTAAGGGTGGCCGTGGACGCCCTCGGCAACTTCAGGAACCCCAAGTTCATCGGGCCGCTCTTCCAGATGCTCAAGCACCAGGACCAGGGGGTGGTGGAGCGTGCGATAGAGGCGGTGGGCAAGCTCGGGGAAAAGAGGGCCGAGGAGGCCATGCTATACTTCGCCGTCAAGGGCAACTATAAGATGAAGACCCTTGCCATAAGGGCCCTGGGCGAGATGGAGTGTTAAGGGCGCCTCTAAAAATTGCTCTTTTTCCCGATCTCTTTGTTAGGGCGAAAATAAAAATGCTCACATATTATCATATATGCTCCGCTTTTTATTTTCACCCTGCCTCGACCTCGGAAAAAATATCTAATTTTTAGAGACACCCTTAATTAACAGGCCGCTGAAAAAGCCCCATCTGCGGTGTCGCCATCGTCGTTGAAGCTCCCCGCGGATTTTCCGCGGGGAATCTTCGACATGTAAGGAAGTATATATTTCTATTCGCTCGCTTGACCCCTAAGCTGGTCTCGCGCTCGCTATGCATGTTCGTCACTGCGGCGTACAGAACAAGTACGCCTCATTCCTCACTCCTCGACTTCTCGGGGTACCCATGCGAGAAGCATGGGTCGGGAGCTTTTTGAGCGGCCTGAATGAGCCCATCAGGAGTGTTAACAGGCCGCTGAAAAAAAACCATCCGCTGTGCCGCCATCGTCCATCCGATTTAAGGAACCTCTGATTAATTCTCGTTTCTACTGTCATTGCGAGAAGCGGAGCGACGAAGCAATCTCCAAGTGCTTGATTTTCCTTAAGATGAGATTGCTTCGCTACGCTAGCAATGAATAATGAAGGAATTAATAATAGCTTCCTTAATTACTTTTCAATGCCCATTCGGCCCTAAAACAAAGAGACCCCGCAATTACGCGGGGTTTTCTGTTTCAAGGGGTCTTTTTCCGAGGGGCTATCGCGCCCCGTGGGCGGCGTCAGCCGCCTCCTTTTTAA
>JACRCJ010000276.1 GCA_016219075.1 Deltaproteobacteria bacterium
AATTTTTCAAGCCTCTGTGCGGCCTCTTCAGGGTTCATTGATTCGTATATCTTAACGAGCCTTCTCACCCTGTCTTTGTCGGCGTCGTCGATCTTGACAGCGAAGGCCTCTATCTCCGAGCGGACCTTTTCAAGCTCCCTGATCCTGGCGTCTATGTCCTTCTTGATGATCTCGATCCTCTCCTCCCTCGCCTTCAGCTCTTCTTCCCTGTCGTCGAGTTCCTTCTGCCTTCTCTTTATCGAGGCCAGCAACCCTTTTTCATCTTCGAGGTTCATGCCGCTCCCTTTGACTGCGGCGGCTTCCGCCGGCGCTGTCTCGCCGGACGCCAGGGCCGCGCCTGGAGAGATGCACTCAGCGCCGCCTGTAAGCCAGACGGTGAGGAGAAGTATTTTAAGCGCCGAAGAGCGCGCCATGACCCTGTTTCCCATCACGCGCTCTCCTTTTTTTTGAACCTGCTTGATGTCAGGTCATCCGAGGCCTTCTGCTCGGCCTTGTTCTCTCTCTCGACGAAAGACCCGTAGGACCTTTCCCTGATGAGCTCGACGACCCTTTTCTTCTTGGCGGCCTCGGCAAGCTTCTCTCTCTTGGCCTCGAAGCTGGCCCTTACGTCCATGATGATCTTCTCCTGGGCCTCTATGTGGGTCTTAAGCTTCGTGATGTAGGCGTAATAAAGACTGAACTCCTCGATCGGGGCGTTATTCTCCTTCATCCGGTCTATCTCTTTCGAGGCCTTCCTGTAGATCTCTTTAATAAGCTCCAGCTTCGACTCTTCGTCCTCGAGCCTCTTGAGGGCCTCGCCAAGTTCCTTCTTGCAGATATCTTCGAGCCTCATCCTGTAATCGAAGAGCGGCTCAAGCTTGAAAACGAATCTGTTCATCTCATCCCCCGCTTAACAGCGCGTCAGACCGGAAGTCCGAAGAGCCCCTGAATGGAGTCGTCGTAGTTGACCCCTTCAGATATGTCCTGATTAAGAAAGTTATTCACCCTGTCTATGACCTTCACGGCATGGTCCACCTTCGGGTCGCTGCCCTCTTTGTAGGCGCCGATGGAGACAAGGTCGTATGCCTTTTTGTATACCGCGAGCACCGCCTTCACCTTCATGGCGCACCTCCTGTGCTCCGGAGTGACGATGTCGGTCATGACTCTGCTTATGCTCGACAGGATGTCTATGGCCGGGTAGTGGCCCATCGAGGCCAGTTCCCTTGAAAGCACTATGTGCCCGTCGAGTATCGAGCGCGCCGCGTCGGCCACCGGGTCGTTGACGTCGTCTCCCTCGGCAAGTATGGTATAGAAAGCCGTGATCGACCCTTTGCCGCCCGAAGTCCCGGCCCTCTCCAGAAGCCGCGGGAGCATGGCGAAGACCGAAGGCGGGTAGCCTTTTGTCGCCGGGGGCTCTCCTACCGCGAGCCCCACTTCCCTCTGGGCCATCGCGAACCTCGTGATAGAGTCCATCATCAGGAGCACATCCGAGCCCAAGTCCCTGAAGTACTCGGCAACGGCCGTAGCCATCATCGACGCCCTCATCCTGATGAGCGGCGGCTGGTCGGAAGTGGCCACTATGAGGACGGACCTTTTAAGTCCCTCTTCGCCGAGGTCCTTTTCGATGAACTCCTTTACCTCTCTTCCCCTCTCGCCGATGAGCGCTATGACATTGACGTCGGCCTCGGTATTTCTTGCCATCATCCCCATCAGGACGCTTTTCCCGACGCCGCTGCCGGCAAAGATGCCGATCCTCTGCCCCTTGCCGACCGTCAGCATCCCGTTTATGGCCTTCACGCCGACATCCAGAGGTTTTTCGATCCTTCTGCGCAAGAGCGGGTTCGGAGGAGCGGAGTACAGCGGGTACTCGGTGTCGACCTCTATGGGGCCGAGCCCGTCTATCGGGTTTCCGAGCGCGTCAAGGGTCCTGCCCAGAAGCTTTCTGCCTACGCTCACGGCAACGCTATTTCTCTTAGCGACAATCTTACTTCCCGGGCCTATCCCCCTCACCTCGCCGAGTGGCATCAGAAGTATCTTGTCGTCCGAGAAGCCGACGACCTCGCACTGGATCGGAACGCCGTCGTCTTTCGGATAGACATGGCAGAACTCGCCGACCGAGGACCCGGGGCCGAGCCCCTCCATCACCAGGCCCACTACCCTTGTGATCCTGCCGTTGATCTTTACGGTGTCCATCTCATCGATGGTCTTTATCCTGTTCCTCAGGAAGGCCGCGGCGGAGTTAACCATTGAGGAGCCTCTCTTCGATGTCGGCCAGCACCGAGCCGATGCTTGCGTCCACCTCTCCGTAGTTCGTCTCTATGACGCACCCGCCCTTGTCTATCTCAGGGTCGGCCTCGATCTTGAGCCCCTTTACTCCCGCGCCGCTGAACCTGGCGAACTCGCTCTTGCAGTTATTCAGGACTTCCAGGTCCTTGGGGTTGACCTTTATCACTATCTCGCCGGCCGCAACGACCGACTTTATCGCGACCCTCACGCAGTCGAGGACCGAGTCCTTTTTCTCCACCTCTCTCTGTATCACCTTCCTGGCTATGGCCAGCGAAAGCGCGACCATCTCCTGTTCGCACGGTCCGTACAGAGAGGACTTGAAGTCCGAGAGTTCGTCGAGTATCCTGGAGAGGCCGCTGAAGAGCACCTCGGCCTTTTTCGCTCCGAGGTCGAAGCCCGCCTTCTCACCGGAGGCGAAACCCTTTTCGTACGCCTCTCTCTCAAGCGATACGAGGTCTCCCCCGATCTTCCCGCCCTGCGCGGCCGCGGAGGCCTCCATGCTCGATCTCCCGATAAACTCAAAGACTATCGGGCCGGCGTTCACGGCGGGGCCGGTTCTTTTGAATATCTTAGACAAGGACATCTCCACCTCTTCCGGCCCTGATTATCTTGCCCTCGGACTCAAGCCTCCTGGCTATCTTTATTATCTCCTGCTGCGCTTTCTCGACGTCGCTCAGCTTCACCGGGCCCCTTGTCTCAAGGTCTTCCTTGAGCATCTCGGCGGCCCTTTCCGACATGTTGGTGAGGAACTTCTCCTTTATGTTGTCCTCGGCGCTCTTGAGCGCGAGCGTAAGGATGTCGGAGCTCAGTTCCTTTATGACCATCTGCATGCCCTTGTCGTCGATCGTAAGGAGGTCGGCGAAGATGAACATCTTCTCTTGAATCTTGAAGGCGAGGTCCGGGCTCGCCTTCTCTATGACGTCCATGATAAGGCCTTCGGCCTTTGTCTCTATCTGGTTTAATATCTCGGCCGCCACCTTCACGCCCTCAACGGTAGCCCCCTGTCCGCTGTCGGCGTTGAGCATCTGATCGCTTAAAAGGACCTCAAGGTCCCTTACGGCCGCCTGCGGTATCCTTTTAAGCGTGGCTATCCGGAGCATCACCTCTCCCCTGACCCTCTCCTCGGGTATGTGCAGGAGCACCTGGGCCGCCCTGTCCGGGTCCAGATGCGTGAGTATTATCGCTATTATCTGCGGGTGCTCCGACTTTACTATGTTGGCGACCAGCGCCGGGTCCATCCACCTCAGGGACTCTATGCCGCCCTTGCCCATCTCGCGGGTTATCTGGTCAAGCAGGGACTGGGCCTTTTCCGGGCCGAGCGCCTTGGTTATGAGGGTCTTGGCGAACTCGAGGCCCTCGACCATGACCTCGCCGGCGCCGATAGTCTCGATGAACTCGCTTACGACCTGCCTGCCGGTCTGCAGGGATACGGATTCCTTTCTGACTATGGAGCCGCCGAGAAGCTGCATCTCCGCCGGGGTCATGTATTTGAAGACCTCGGTAGCGAGGTCTTCGCCGATGTTCATCAAAAGCACGGCGGCCTTCTCAACGCCTGTAAGTTTCGGGTCTTTAGCCATCGCCGTCACTTCTCCTTTATCCAGCCCTTGAGGACCATGGCTACCTGCTGCGGGTTGTCCTTCACAGCCTTCCTGATCTTCCCGATAGTCTCTTCCTCTTCGGGCTTTCCGCTCTGAAGGGAGTACTCATGAGCGCCCCCGGCAAGGGCGTGCCTTGCTTCCGCGGACGCGGAGGCCGCCCCGCCCTCCTGCGTCAGCTTTTTCATAAGCGGTCTCAAGACAAAGAAGATCGCCAGAAAGGCCACGAGGACCATCGACGAGTACTTGATGATGACAGGGACCAGGTAGGGCGGGACCATCGGCTCTTTTTCGGCCTCCGGCGCGCTCTCCACCGCATTTGTCTCAAACGGGGTGGATACCACCGTTATCACGTCTCCCCTGTCGCCTGTGAACCCCACCGTGCCTTTTACCATATCCGTGTATTTGGCAAGCTCCGAGTCGGTGCGGGCGTTGTACTTCATCGTCTCCTTGCCGTCGGCCCCCTTCACGCTCTCGTAGCTGCCGTCCACGAGGACCGCCACAGACATCTTCTTTATGCCGCCGACGGGCTCAACGACCCTGCTTATGACCTTGTTGATCTCGTAGTTTATGACCTCGTCCTGCTTCTGCGACTGCGCCGGGGTGACGGGCCCGGACTGAACGCCCTGAGCGGAGCCCGGCAGGTTGGACATCACGCCAGGGACTCCGACGGCCATCGCGCCGCCAATGGTCTTCTCCTTGTTCCTCTGTTCGCTTCTTACGACCTGGCTGTTGGGGTCGAATGTCTCTTCGGTGCGCTCGACCTGCTTTGTGTCGACATCCACGGAGACCCTGGCCACGACCTTGTTCATCCCCACGGCCTTCTCAAGGAGCGACTGTATCCTTGATTCCATGTCCTTTTCGAT
>JACRCJ010000277.1 GCA_016219075.1 Deltaproteobacteria bacterium
CAGAAGCAGCTATGTCTTTACAAGCGAGGCCGGCACGAAGATTTTAAGAAGGAATCTCCTCAGGGCGTTTTACAACGTTGTGGATCGCGCCAAGATAGAGGACTTCAGATTCCATGACCTCAGGCATACCTTTGCCACAAGGCTTGCTCAGGCCGGTGTAGACCTCTACAAGATAGCGAAGCTTCTGGGGCATAAGGATATCAAAATGACGCAGAGGTATTCGCATCATTATCCTGAGAGCTTGAGGGATGGGGTAGAGGTGCTGGATAAAGTTGCAACAGTTTTGCAACAGTCCAATGAGAAAGGGGCTACGCTTAACGCGTAACCCCTTGATTTTTCTGGTGGAGCAGAGGGGGATCGAACCCCTGACCTCAAGACTGCCAGCCTTGCGCTCTCCCAACTGAGCTACTGCCCCGTTTGATCTGTTTTCAGCCGCGTGATCCCAAAAAACAGCCCCCGCGCGACGACAAGACATATATTAATATCAAAAGAGCGAATGTATTGTCAATCTAAAATTTATGAATAGTGCGGTTGACAAGGGTTTTGTTTAGTGTTAAAGTCCAAAATATTTTTTTGGAATAGTCTTTTTTTAGCTTGCAAATACTGGAAAAAAATTGTATGAATAAGTAACTTAAAATTAAGATTTGTTCTTTTAACGCGCCATCCGGAGCGTAAAAGGACATGTTTTAAATTTTTAAAAAAACACAGGAGGTCCAGATGGCTAAGGCATTAACGAAGTCCCAGATTGCGGATCAGATCGCGACGAAAACAGGTGTTACAAAAAAACTTGCCGGTGAGATGCTCAACCTGCTTGCGCAGCTCGCATACAAAAACGCTAAGAACTCCTTCACGCTCCCCGGGATCGGAAAGCTCGTTCTCGTAAAGAGGAAAGCAAGGATGGGCAGGAACCCCCAGACCGGCGCGGCTATCAAGATACCCGCCAAGAAGGTCGTTAAGTTCAGGGTCGCCAAGGCCTGCAAGGACGCCGTACTCGGCGCATAGTAGCCTTTACAAACCGATCTCTTAATTTTCTGTAGCGTTTAAATCGCCGGAAGTTCGGGTGTCGTGCAGTTTTTAAGGGATTTACCTCAGATACCCCGCGGGTTTCAGCGGGGAGGGGGCATTGTCCCGGAAATATCAGAATATTTAGGTATCACATTGTTTAAAGGTCGACGCCCCGGTAAGCTTCATGTTACCGGGGCTTTTTTTGTTCTTTTTCCATTGTGAGCCCCGTCCCGGTACTCTCTTAAAAAACCTTGTTTTTTACTCACTTCTCTTGTATATTTGCCTTATGAGATGTCCTTTTTGCGCTTATCTCGAAGATAAAGTCATAGATTCAAGGCTCTCCCAGGACGGCGTCACCACCCGAAGGAGAAGGGAGTGCCTCAAGTGCTCCAAGAGGTTCACCACCTACGAGCGGGTCGAGGAGACGCTGCCGCTTATCGTCAAGAAGGACGGCACCAGGGAGCCCTTCGACAGGACGAAGATAAAGGGCGGTCTGATGAAGGCCTGTGAAAAGAGGCCGGTCTCAATGCAGGCCATCGATACGGCGGTTGACAAGCTTGAGATGAAGTTCCTCGACAGCGGAGAGCGCGAGATCCCGTCTTCGGCCATAGGGGAGGCGGTCATGGAGGAGCTTAAAGGGCTCGACGAGGTAGCCTATGTCAGGTTCGCCTCCGTTTACAGGGAGTTCAGGGACATAAACGAGTTTATGACGGAGCTCAAAGACCTGCTTGAAGTAAAGAAGCGGGGTTAAGCGATGGACCATGAAAGGTTCATGCGCCTGGCCCTTAAGCTTGCCGCCAGAGGAGCCGGGAAGACCAGCCCCAACCCGGCCGTAGGCTCGGTAATAGTAAAAAACGGTCGTGTGATCGCCGAAGGGTACCACAAAAAGGCAGGCGGTCCGCACGCCGAGGCCGCCGCTCTCGCCACCCTTAAAAACGGCGCGAAGGACGCAACCCTGTATGTGACACTTGAGCCGTGCTGTCATTTTGGAAGGACCCCTCCATGCACGGACGCAATCATAAACTCAGGCATAAAAAAAGTAGTCATAGGTACCGTTGACCCGAACCCCAAAGTCTCGGGCAAAGGGATAAGTCTGTTGAAGGCGGCAGGGGTTCTTGTCGCCTCGGGCGTGCTTGAGCGTGAGTGCCGGAAGCTGAACGAGGCCTATAACAGGTATATGACCGGCAAAGTCCCGTTCGTCACTTTGAAGCTCGCCCAGACCCTTGACGCGAGGACGGCCGCCGCCGGGGGCGAATCGAAGTGGATAACCGGAGAGGCTTCAAGGGCCCTGGTCCACAGGATGCGCTCCAGGGCTGACGCCGTGATGGTCGGAAGCTCTACAGTACTGAAAGACGACCCCATGCTCAACGTAAGGCATGTGGGCGGGAAGAACCCCCTGAAGGTCGTCCTTGACAGCACGCTTAAGACCCCGTTGACGGCGCGGGTCTTCAAGGGGGGCGGACTTCTTATATTCACCACCCGCGCGGCCCTCCCCTCAAAGATAAGAAAGGCCGTCTCAGCCGGGGCGGAGGTCATCGTCGTTCCGGCGTCGAAAGACGGGATTGACCTCAAGCGGGTCTTGAGGGAGCTTAAGAAAAGGGAAGTGGTAAGCGTCCTGGCAGAGGCCGGGGGGACCCTTGCGGCCTCGTTATTAAGGGGTGGGCTGGTCGATAAGTTAAGCGTATTCATCTCCCCCACGGTGATAGGCTCGGAGGGATTTCCGGCCGTTGGGCCCCTTGGCGTAAAGATGCTGAAAGACGCCCTGAGGCTAACGGATACGACCGTAAAGAGGGCCGGAACGGATATCCTTGTGGAAGGGTATGTGAGGAAGTAAACTGCCTATATAGGCTTAACGGAGAGCTTGCATATATGTTTACGGGTATAATAGAGGGCTTAGGCACCGTAAAATCTATTGAAAAAAGAGGCGTATTTGGTAGAATAAAGGTTGCCACTACCCTGGGCCTTGAAGGCGTCAGGCCCGGCGACTCTATCGCCGTTGACGGGGCGTGCCTTACCGTTACGGAGGTCTCGAAGGGGACTTTCACGGCGGACTTGAGCGATGAGACTTTACGGGTCACGACATTGGGAGGCCTCGGCGCTGGTGACAGTGTGAACCTTGAGCTTGCGCTCACCTTTTCAAAGCCGCTCGGAGGACATCTTGTAACCGGCCACATAGACGGGGTCGGCACCATCAGGCGCAGGGTCAAGAAGGGCGACTCCATGGACCTTGAGGTCGCGCTCCCGGAGGGGCTTGGGTCACAGGTCGTCAAAAAAGGCTCGGTGGCCATAGACGGCATCAGTCTCACGGTAGCCGATGTGACTCCTGACGGCGTCAGTATCGCCGTAATCCCGCACACCTTGAAGAAGACCACTTTGATATCGAAGCCCGAGGGGGCCCGGATCAACATCGAGACCGACATAATAGGCAAGTATGTCGAGAAGTATTTTTTATCCGCCAAAAAAGGCGTAACCGAAGGGTTCCTTGAGGAGCACGGCTTCTTCAAGAAGAGATAGCGGGGCATATCGTGTCAATAAAAAGAATAGAAGCGGCGCTTAAAGTCATAAGGGACGGAGGGGTCGTTATCCTTGTCGACGACGAGGACAGGGAGAACGAAGGGGACTTCTGCATGGCCGCCGAGAAGGCTACCCCCGAGTCGATAAACTTCATGGCCAGGTACGGCAGGGGGCTCATATGCGTAACGCTCACCGAAGAGAGAGCCGATGAGCTTGACCTCAAGCCCATGGTCGACGACAACACCTCCCTTTACAGGACGGCCTTTACGGTGTCGATAGACGCCAGGAAGGGCGTTACAACGGGGATCTCGGCCTCGGACAGGGCGGCTACGATCCTTGCCACCGTAAAAGACGACGCAAGGCCGGAAGACCTCGCCCGGCCCGGCCATATCTTCCCGTTGAGGGCCAGAAGAGGCGGCGTGCTTGTCAGGACCGGGCAGACCGAAGGGTCCGTAGACCTCTCCAGGCTTGCCGGGTTGAAGCCCGCCGGGGTCATCTGCGAGATAATGAACGAGGACGGGAGCATGGCCCGGATGCCCGACCTCGAGGTCATCGCCAAAGAGCACGGCTTGATGATCGTCACCATAGCGGACATCATAGAGTACAGGCTCAAAAAGGACCGCCTCGTGAAAAGGGCCGCCGAGGCTACAGTGCCGTCGCGGTTCGGCGGGGAGTTCAGGGCCATAGCCTACACGAACGAAGTCGACGCCAACGAGCACCTGGCTTTGGTAAAGGGCGAGATAAACCCGGAGGAGCCGATCCTCGTCAGGGTCCATTCGGAGTGCCTCACCGGGGATGTCTTCGGCTCCGAGAGGTGCGACTGCGGCGAGCAGCTCAAGGGCTCTATGAAGATGATAGAGAAAGAGGGCAAGGGAGTGCTTCTCTACATGCACCAGGAAGGCAGGGGCATCGGTCTTGTGAACAAACTCAAGGCCTACACCCTTCAGGACACCGGCCTTGATACCGTCGAGGCCAACGAGAAGCTCGGCTTCAAGGCCGATCTCAGGGACTACGGGATCGGCGCGCAGATACTCGTAGACCTCGGCGTAAGAAAGATGCGCATAATGACGAACAACCCGAAAAAGATAGTCGGGCTCGAGGGCTACGGGCTTGAGATAACCGACAGGGTGCCTATCGAGACTCCGCCCCACAGCAGGAACGTAAAGTACCTGAAAGTAAAAAAGGAGAAGATGGGCCATCTCCTTACGAACCTCGATGACTTCGATGATAACGAGGCGGGCAGCAAGTAGCCGCCGCTTCAGGCGCGTGGGCGTCAAGGAAGCCTGAAGCGGTTTTTGCCGGACACAATACTTCTCTTAAGGAGACCAGTCTATGCCAAAGGTAATCGAGGGCAACTTAAGCGCCAAGGGACTCAAGACCGCCGTAGTCGTAAGCAGGTTCAATGACTTCATAGGCGAAAGGCTCCTCGACGGCGCCGTGGACACGCTTTTACGCAGCGGCGCCTCTGACGCCGACATCGAGGTCGTGAAGGTCCCGGGCTCGTTCGAGATGCCCGTGATAGCGAAGACGCTGGCCAAAAGCGGCAATTACGACGCGATCATCTGCGTGGGGTGCGTGATCCGGGGCTCCACCCCGCACTTCGATTACGTGGCCGGCGAGGCCGCCAAGGGGATAGCCAGGGTCGCCCTTGACTACGAATGCCCGGTCTCTTTCGGAGTGATAACGGCCGACAACCTCGAGCAGGCGATAGAGAGGGCCGGGACCAAATCAGGCAACAAGGGCAGAGACGCCGCGTTGACGGCCATAGAGATGGCGAACCTCATAAAGACCCTCGGCAAGAAGAGATAGACTCTTTCCTGCCGTAATAACGAAGGGCTTCAGACGCTTAAAAAAAGAACAGGCGCCGGAAAAAAGATGAACATAAGACGCAAAGCCAGAGAGACGGCTCTACAGGTCCTCTACAAGATAGACATCGCCGAAGGCGAGTCATCGGATGTCTTCGGCCCCGACATGGAGGGCCTGGCTCCGGGCACCGAGGCGCGCAGGTACTGCGAACTTCTGGTCAGGGGCGTTATCGATCACGGAAAAGAAATAGATTCGGTGATAGAGGCCCATTCCGAGAACTGGACCCTTGAGAGGATGGCGGTCGTGGACAGGAACATCCTCAGGGTCTCGGTATTCGAACTCCTTTATACTGAGACGCCTTACAAGGTGATAATAGATGAGGCCGTGGAGCTGGCCAAGCGCTACGGAAGCGAGGAATCGAGCGCTTTTATCAACGGCCTTATAGACAAGATAAGGAAAGAGGTGGGCAAGACCGCCAGCACGGCCAATTGAAAGAGAAACAAAATTAAAGAATATATTTAAATTTTCTTGACAGCGTTTTTTTAAGTCGTATAATAAAAACATATAGAGGAGCAAAAAAACTTGAAGGTTCAGCTTTTGGATCTGGCCTCCCAGTACCGCAAGATCAGAAAAGAGGTCTTGCGGGAGGTAACAAAGGTTTGTGACTCACAGCATTATGTCTTAGGCAGGAACGTAGCAGGGCTTGAAGAGGAAATAGCATCTTACTGCGGCGCAAGGTTCGCCGTGGGAGTGGCGTCAGGCACGGACGCGATACTACTGGCGCTCATGGCGGCCGGGGTCGGAGCCGGCGACAAGGTCATAACCACTCCGTTCACATTCTTCGCGACAGTCGGTTCGATAGTACGGCTCGGCGCAGTACCCATCTTCGTTGACATCCATCCAAAGACCTACAACATCGACCCTGATAGAATCGAAGACCATCTCAAGAAGAACAGGAAGGGCGTCAAGGCCGTTATCCCGGTCCATCTTTACGGCCAGTGCGCCGACATGGCCCCGATAAACGCCGTCGCCGGGAAATACAGGCTCTCGGTCATCGAGGACGCCGCGCAGTCCATAGGCGCCGAGTACAGGGGGAAAAGGGCCGGTTCACTGGGAGATATGGGGTGTTTGTCCTTTTACCCCACAAAGAACCTCGGGTGCTTCGGCGACGGCGGCATGGTCACGACGAACGACGCGAAACTTCATGACAAGCTCAAGATGCTCAGGGTCCACGGCAGCCGTGTCAGGTACTATCACGACGAGGTGGGGATAAACTCCAGGCTCGATGAGCTGCAGGCCGCGGTATTGAGGATCAAGTTGAAGCATCTCGACGGTTGGACGGCCGGAAGGATCAAGAACGCCGGAAGGTATAACGCGCTTTTCGCCAAGGCCGGCATCAAAGACGTAATACTGCCGTACATCCAGAAAAGGAATCTGTCCGTATACAACCAGTATGTCGTAAGCGTTCCGAAGAGGGATGAGTTGAGGGCTTATCTTGCGAGCCTGGGAGTCGGGTCCGAAATATACTATCCTCTTTCGCTCCACCAGCAGAAATGTTTCAAATATCTCGGCTACAAAAAAGGTGATTTTCCGGTTTCGGAAAAAACAGCTAAGGAAGCGCTGGCCCTGCCCATATATCCTGAGCTGCGCGAGTCAGAACAGAAGTTTGTAGTTTCAAGTATCGCTGAATTTTATAAGAAATAATTTAACTTTTTCTTGAGCGTCTACCGAGCGAAAGCGGCCATAAAACGGACGCTTGCCGCCGGGCGGTTTCATGCTGGCCTCCGAGGGGAAAAACAGGGCTTTTAACGGTCTTTTACGGCATCCCGTGAAGTTTTTCTAAATAATAAATTGAGGGGCGAGGTACCGGGTGAAAAGAATACTTGTAACAGGCGGGGCGGGTTTTATCGGCTCGCACCTTTGTGAAAGGCTTCTCGGCGAAGGCAACGACGTAATATGTCTCGATAACTTCTTCACCGGCCGCAAGGTCAACATCTCGCACCTCATGGAGAGCCCCTTCTTCGAGGTGATAAGGCACGATGTGATCGAGCCGGTGCTCCTTGAGGTCGACCAGATATACAATCTCGCGTGCCCGGCGTCTCCGGTACACTACCAGTTCAACCCCGTCAAGACCATCAAGACCAATATCATGGGCGCATTGAACATGCTCGGGCTCGCCAAGAGGGTAGGGGCAAGGATACTTCAGGCATCAACCTCAGAGGTCTACGGCAACCCGCTGGTGCACCCGCAGACCGAGGACTACTGGGGCAACGCCAACCCGATAGGGCCCAGGGCCTGTTACGACGAGGGTAAGAGGTGCGCCGAGACTCTGATGTTCGCATACCACAGGCAGAACGGGGTGGACATAAAGGTGGTAAGGATATTTAACACCTACGGGCCGAGGATGCTTGAGAACGACGGAAGGGTCGTAAGCAATTTTATCGTCCAGGCTTTAAAGGGCTCGGATATAACCGTATACGGCGACGGAAGCCAGACCCGTTCCTTCTGCTACATAGACGACATGGTGGACGGGCTCGTAAGGATGATGAACAACGACGAAGTCTCTGGTCCCGTCAACCTCGGCAACCCCTGCGAGTTTACCGTGAAGGAGCTCGCCGACAAGGTCGTCAAACTTACGGGCAGCGCCTCAGGCATTTCGTACAAGCCTCTGCCGCAGGACGACCCGGAGCAGAGACAGCCGGATATAACGACAGCTAAAAAGGTCCTCGGCTGGGAGCCGGCGATAAAGCTTGAAGAAGGGCTCAGGCGCTCCATCGAGTACTTCAGCAAAAGGATCAATGGCGCAAAGGACGCCTGTAAGGCATAGTTTTTTTCTTCGCGGGGAGAAAAACATCTCTCCCGCCGAGGACGCACCTGAAATGCTCATCCCGAACACCACCTCGACCGCTCTACCGTGAAATCCATTCAGAGACTCATCAGGCATTAAGGACCTTATCCTTTAAGAGCCTCAACGCCATAGGTCCGTCAACGCAACCCGCGCGTCTTCGATCTCCCTCATCCGTGTTTTCTTCATAACCGTTTCTTGAAAAAGCTCCGTCCGAGATCTCAGCCCTGAGTATATGCGTGTTCTATTATGGAATTATACAAAGGCAAGATATCGGTCATCATGCCTGCCTACAACGAAAGCGGACACATCTACAAGAACATCATGGAGACCTGCGGGGTCTTTGAGAAGACCAAGCGGTACTTCGAGATAATCGTCGTGGACGACGGGAGCACCGATTCGACCTACATAGAGGCGAAAAAGGCCGAATACACCGCACAGAATGTCAAGGTCGTCCACTACTCCATGAACAACGGCAAGGGGAACGCCCTCAAGGAAGGCTTCAAGCACGCAACCGGCGACTATGTGGTATTCCTCGACTCAGACCTGGACCTGCACCCCTCGCAGCTGCACAGGCTCTTCAGGGTCATGAGGAACAACAGGGCGGATGTGGTAATAGGCTCCAAGCACCACCCGAAGTCCCAGCTCCACTACCCGGTGATGCGTAAGGTCATAAGCAGGGTCTACGCCGCGGCGCTGAAGGTGCTTTTCAACCTTCCGCTACGCGACACCCAGACCGGGCTCAAGGTCTTCAACTACGAGGTCCTTGAAAGGGTCTTCCCGAAGGTGCTTTGCAAAAGATACGCCTACGACCTGGAGCTTCTCGTGAACGCCAACCACCTTGGATACAGGGTTGCAGAGGCCCCGGTGGTGCTTAACTTCAAAAGGCCCCGAAAATGGGGGCGGATAGGCATGAACGACCTGTACCTCACCGGAGTGGATACGCTGGCGATATTTTACAGGCTGCGCGTCCTCAGGTACTACGATTCGATAGAGACTTAAGGAAAGGTCAAAGACACGGCGGCCTTTTTACTGCGGCCAAGGGTCCGGTGACAGGGGAAAGATGGCTATAGTCAGGAACGCTTCCATACTGTTTGTCTGCACGATGGCCGGAAATATCGCAAACTACTGTTTCCAGTTCATAATGGGCAGGCGTTTAAGCATCGAGGACTTCGGCACGATGAACGCGCTTCTTTCGGTCTCCACGAGCATCACGCTGCCTACGGGGGCTATCATGATCGTCATAGCGAAATACGCTTCGACATACAGGGTCATGGACGACCCGGCGGGGCTAAGCTCGCTGTACGCGATGGCGCTCAAGAAAGTAACGGTCGCTGCTGCCCTCGTGACAGGGGCGTTCATAGTGGTGAGCGGGCTTCTCGGCTCTTATATGAGGGTGGACGACATCTCGACGGTCCTGATCCTCGCCATCGGGATATTCGGCTCGTTCATGCTGACGGTGAACCTCGGAATGCTCCAGGGCATGCAGAGGTTTTACTACCTTGGCGCAGGTATCGGGCTTGGAGGCGTGCTGAGACTCGCGCTCGGGGCGGCGCTCCTTGTCTTAGGTTATAAGCTCAACGGCGCGCTTCTGGCTACTGTACTTCCCGCGGTCATCATCTTCGCCCTCACGGTCCCGGCGCTCTCGTCTCACTTAACAGGGGGAGTGAAGAGCTTCAGGCACGACAGTCTCCTCAACTACGGTATCCCGGTCCTTATAGCCTCCTCTGCGTTCGCGTTTCTATCCAACATCGATCTCATAATGGTAAAGCACTACCTTGCGCCCAGGGAGGCGGGCCTTTACGCCTCCGTTGCGGTGCTCGGCAAGACCATGCTCTATCTGCCGAGCTCGTTCGCGCTTGCCGTCTTCCCGATGGTCTCGGAGGCAGACATGCTCAACGGGGACTCGTTCAAGATACTCGACAAGGCGCTTCTCTGCACCGCCGCCATATGCGCGGCGGGCCTTGCGGCCTTCACGCTCTATCCCGACCTTATAATGAACATGCTCTTCGGCAGCCGTTTCAGAGGCGCCTCCGGGTTTTTGAAGTACTACGGCGCCGCCATGGCCGCGATGGCCGTTTTGAGCATCGTAGTTAGCTTCAACCTCGCAAGAGGCAAGACCGGTTTCATATATTCACTCGCGGGGGGCTCCGCTCTTACGGTGGCTGTCATATCGGTCTTCCACGCCGGCATACAAGAGGTAATGGTCGCTATTGCGCTCGTTTTTACCGCCTTGAGCGCGTTTAACCTGTGGCTTGTGTACAGGGAGAGGAGGGTCTTTTACAGGAAGAGGAGTTATACGCTTCTTAAGCCAGAGGCAGGAAATACGGACTGAAGGAAGCAAATGGAGCATCGCAGGCTGTATCCATGACGCTGG
>JACRCJ010000278.1 GCA_016219075.1 Deltaproteobacteria bacterium
CGAAGGCGCATACACGCTGAACGGCACGAGGGTCGAGAAGATGAGCGAGGACGAGCTTGCGGCGGTCAGAAACAAAAACATCGGGTTCGTCTTCCAGACCTTCAACCTTTTGTCCAGGCATACCGCGATGGAAAATGTCGAGCTGCCGCTCCTCTACGCCGGGGTCACGAACACGGCCGTGACGGCGAAAAAGGCCCTCGAGGAAGTCGGGCTCTCGGCAAGGGTCAACCACAGGCCAAACGAGCTCTCCGGAGGAGAGCGCCAGAGGGTGGCGATAGCCCGGGCGATAGTCACAAAGCCGACCATCATACTCGGCGACGAGCCGACCGGCAACCTCGACAGCAAAACGGGCGCGGAGATAATGGAAATATTCGCCGAGCTCAGCAAAAAAGGGACGACCATGGTCATCGTGACCCACGACAGGGAAATAGCGGACCACTCCCAGAGGATCGTCACCATCAGGGACGGCCTCATACAGAACGGTTGAGGCCGGGTCAACGCAGGTACACTTCAAACTTTAAAAAGTCAAACTCATGTTATTCTGGCAGGTCGTAATAGTCGCCTTCAGGGGCATACTCGCCAACAAGCTCCGGACCGTGCTCACCATGCTCGGCATCATAATCGGCGTGGCGGCCATCATCGCCATGCTCTCCATCGGCGAGGGGGCGAAAAAGCAGGTCCTCGAATCCATCTCAAGGTTCGGCACGAACCTGCTTCGCGTGCGCCCCGGGGCCGCGCGTCTCGGGCACATCAGGACCGGGGCGGTCGAGACCCTTACCCTTGACGACGCCGAGGCCCTCAGGTCCGTCCCCGGGGTCAGCCTCATAAGCCCGGCCGTCGGCAACATGTCGCAGGTAAAGTACGCCAACAAGAACTCCACCACCATGATCACCGGGACCACGCAGGCGTACTTCGAGATAAACAACTTTCCCGTGGCAACCGGGAGGCCCATTGACTCAACCGACGTAAAGCTGATGAAAAGGGTGGCCGACATCGGCACCACGGTCAAAAAAGAGCTCTTCGGTGAAGGCCCCGCCGTAGGCGAAGAGATTAAGATAGAGGGGCAGAGCTTCCTTATCATAGGCGTGATGTCCTCAAAGGGGCAGACCTCGTGGTACGACCCCGACGACCAGATATTCGTCCCGGTATCGACCTCGCAGAAGAGGCTCTTCAACCAGGACTTCGTAAACGACATATATGTGCAGGTCGGCCTTGTGGACGACATCCCGGGGGTGAAGGCCGAGATCGAAAAAATATTAAGGACAAGGCACAGGGTGCCCAACGGGACGGAGTCCGACTTCTCCGTCAGGGACTTCTCCGAGTTCGTCACGACGATGAAAGAGACGAGCCAGACCTTCGCGTACCTCCTCTCCGGCATAGCGGCCGTCTCGCTCCTTGTCGGAGGGATAGGGGTCATGAACATAATGCTCGTCTCCGTCACCGAGAGGACAAGGGAGATCGGCATACGGATGGCCGTCGGCGCGAGAAGAAGCGACATCATGAGGCAGTTCCTCATCGAGGCGCTCGTCATAAGCGTCACGGGCGGGCTCATGGGCATAGCGCTCGGCGTAAGCCTCGGCTTTCTAATCTCGCGCCTCGGAGAATGGGAGACGGTCATCACACCGTATTCGATAGTCCTGGGCTTCGTCTTCTCGGTCCTTGTAGGCCTCATCTTCGGCCTCTACCCGGCCAGAAAGGCCGCCCACATGGACCCGATAGAGGCCCTGAGGTACGAGTAGGCCCGGAGGGCGCTGAAAAAATGGTCCGGGGGGGCCGTGCGGCCGGCGGACTTCAAGCGTTTCTCCTGCTGACTGTATACGGTCATATTTCAGGCTCGCTATTTTTATTCTCTCTTAGGGTCTAATACCCTTTAGTTTGCCGCGCTCTGCAAAAGACCTTTTTGCGCGCTGGCGCGCGCCTCGGGGCTATTGCTCGTCGCTTGCAAGCTCGCGCGCAATAAATACAGAGGCTTGCCTGCTCGCTTTCCTTTATTCGCTCGGCAATGCCCCTGGTGTTCTGTAAAAACGATACAAAAGCATCTTTTTAACAATGCTGGATGAAATGAACCACCCCGGAGCAAGCTCCGGGGTATCTCCTTAAGCCTCCCCTCCCTTGATGGGAGGGGACTGAGGGGAGGGTGAAAACATTTTTTCACCCCCACCCTTCCCTCCCCCATCGAGGGGGAGGATTTTACAAGGAA
>JACRCJ010000279.1 GCA_016219075.1 Deltaproteobacteria bacterium
ACTTCCGCCGGCATGTAACCGCTCCCGTAGATATACCTTATTATCTTCCTCTCCGGCGAGAGTACTACGAGCCCGGACGGGTGGGAAAACCCCTTATCCTCGCGCTTCAAGCCGTAGCCCAGGGACTGCAAAAGCCTTGAGATGTTCTCCTTGTCTCCGGTTAAAAACCTCCACCCTTCCTCCGGGAACGGTCTGCCTATGGCCTTTATGTAATCCCGTTTCTTACTGAGCGCGGCGGCGGGGGTGTCGTTTTCGTCAAAGCTTACCGTTATGACGGAGTAATCCGCGGCCGGCACGGACTCAAGCCTCCCAAGAAGCGACGATAGGTCTGAGATGGCCGCAGGGCAGATGTCCGTGCAGCCGTAGTAAGCCGGGAGCAGTATCGTCGGCCTTTTTATCAGCGAGCCTAAAAGGACCCTCTCGCCAGCCGGGTCGTAAAACGCTATATCGGCCGGGACGACCTCTCCGAGCCTTTCGTTCACACCGGGCTCTGTGCCGTCCGAAGGGGGAGCGGGCATGGCGCCGTGGGCGCCCCCTACGGGGGCCGCGATAGCCAGCAGCAAAAGGAGTATGGCGGTAAAGCTCTTCATGGCAACGCGTTTTGTCCTTAAACCGGGGGAGGCCGGTCCCTTCTTTATGAAACCTCCCCGCGGCAGACCCTGAGGCATCCTTAATCAAACCTGTCCGACAGCCAGGCTTGCCGCGAATCAAACGCGGCAGAAAATCAAAGTTTATCAACTATCTGGAATTCGTCAAGCCTGGGCGCGTACATACTAATTGCCGGGACCCGTAACTTTTTTATTGACAATGATTTACAGTTGATATATCGTTTGCGTATCCTCAAAAAAACCCAATCACACAAGTATCCCTTGAAAGGAGGTAGTCCCTCGCCCGTGTCTTAAGGTATTCCATTAATCTTAAAGGAGGTGCAAAGGCATTTTCTCTTTAAAAATCCGGGTAGCCGCTATAAAGCGTCAGGGAGCTTGAATCCCGATTCCCTTATTCTCTGGAGTCAAGAGCTTCGGAGGAACAAAAGAGAAAAACTTGAGAACCGGCCCATTCGCGCCAGTACCTTAACCATGAAATAATATCAAGACTAATCCAAACGGCCGATTTTCCTGATCTAAAGGCTTTTCTGATTCCGAAAGCCTGGATATTTTCCCTTCCTTGCTCCTCTCTGCGGGGTAATCGTACCGCATTTTAAGCCCCCTGTTGTTGTCAGATAGCGGATATCCTTCAGACAGAATAGCAACATTGTTAATCTGCTTTTCTAAACATCACAATAGTTCCGGTCTTCAGCTACGCGCGTACTGTCAGGGGAGCGTCCCAACCGCCTTCCGGTCTATGCCGCCTCCGCTGAATCAGTCGGGCGCTCCGTTTAGAACCTGCGTTTAAATGTTGCCGTCGCTGAAAAGAAACTGCAGTCAAAGGACTTGGCGATTCACTTTTTTTCAACCCCTAACAGTTGCAAAAGAAAGGAGAATTTGTCCATGGCTTACCGTAAGCTGCATCTCCTGACGCTCGTGATGATGTTCTGCCTGTTTGCGGGACTGGCGGGCAATGCGTCTGCCGAGGAGTCCGTCCCGCAGTTGTCAGAGGAAGAGTTCGCAAAAGGAAAACAGATATTTTTCGACAGGTGCGCGGGTTGCCACGGCACCCTTAGGAAGGGCGCCACGGGGCCCAACCTCGAGCCCAAAAAGACCCGCGCCATACCGGTAGAGGCGCTCGCCACCATAGTAAGCGAGGGGACCGGCGGCGGCATGCCCCCCTGGAAGGACGTGATGTCGCGCGATGAGATAGAGCTCATAGCCAAGTACCTCCAGCTCGACCCGCCCCAGCCGCCCGAGTGGGGCATGGAGCAGATGAAGGAGTCCTGGAAGCTTCTTGTGCCCGTTGACCAGAGACCCAAGTCCCCTCCCAAGAGGAACTGGCAGAACTACTTCGGCGTCATCCAGAGGGATATCGGCAAGGTCACCATAATCGACGGAGACACCAAGGAGATCCTTACCACCCTCAACACCGGCTTCGCGGTCCATATCCTGAGGACCTCGGCCTCCGGCAGATACATGTACTCGATAGGCAGGGACGGCAAGGCCACCATGATCGACCTCTGGGCCACGCCCCCGAACCTCGTGGCCGAGATAAAGACCGGCCTCGACGCCAGATCTATCGACACCAGCAAATACAAGGGCAAGCTCGGCAACTTCATAGACAAGTACGCGGTAGTGGGCAACTACTGGCCGCCCCACTATGTCATAATGAAGGGCGACACGCTTGAGCCCATCAAGGTCGTGAGCTCCAGGAGCTACACCTACGACACCAACGAGTTCCATCCGGAGCCCAGGGTCGCCTCCATCGTCGCGTCCCACCACGCCCCGGAATGGGTCTTGAATATCAAGGAAGCCGGCATAGTACTGCTTGTCGACTACTCCAAGATCGATAACGGGACAGTCATAGAGACCAAGATCAACGCCGAAAGGTTCCTGCACGACGGCGGCTGGGACTCCACCAAACGGTACTTCCTCGTCGCGGCGAACATGAAGAACAAGGTCGCGGTCATCGACACCTTCGAGAGGAAGCTCGTGTCCCTCATCGAGACGGGAAATAAGCCGCACCCCGGCAGGGGCGCCAACTACATCGACCCTGAGTTCGGCCCGGTCTGGGCGACCCCCCACATCGGGGAACCCATGGTGGCCGAGATAGGCACCGACCCGGTGAAGCACCCCCAGCACGCCTGGAAGGTCGTCAGGAAGATGCCGGTGGCGGGTAACGGTCTTTTCATAAAGACCCACCCTAAGAGCGACAACATCTGGGTGGACAACACGATCAGCAAGGACCTTGACATCGCCCAGACGCTGACCGTCTACAGCAAGAAGGACCTCGGGGGAAAGCCCGTGAACATGCGTCTCACGGACCACGGGAAGGTCGTCCACATGGAGTACAACAAGAACGGCGACGAGATGTGGGTCTCGGTTTGGGACAAGGAAGGCGAGATCGTCATCATCGACGACAAGACCCGCAAGGTGAAACAGAGGATACCGCTCGCCACCCCGACAGGCAAGTTCAATGTCTGGAACACGATGCAGGACGAGTACTAGGCGATCTAAAGGCTGATTGCAACTGCGCCCTGACGCAACTGTCAAAATGGAGGCTGTATGAAAAAAACCTTATTCCTTTTATTCGCCGCCTTACTGGTAGCGGTCTTCGCAACAGAAAGTTTTGCTGAGACAGGCGGACAGGTATTTTTCAGGTACGGTTTATCAAACTTGAAGCAAGACAGGGGTAACCAGGTCTTTACCGATACCAACGGAACCGCCGGGATTAACGATGACAGCAGCGGATGGAACATAAGCGCGGGCCTGGATACCGCGCTTATAAGGAAGTTAGGCCCTGGCTCCGTAATCGGCGAGATTATGCTCGACTATGCCCGGTTCTCCAAGAAGCAGGTGCGCCAGACCACATCAGCTCTACTTGCCGGAACAAACAACAGCGAGGTCACGGTCTCGGAGTTCATGGCGGTCGTGGCCCCGAAGTACCGGTTCGAAGGGATCGCAGGCGGAAAGATCAGGCCGTGGATAATCCCCATAGGCCTCGCGTTCATGGTCAACTCCCCGCCT
Source organism: Deltaproteobacteria bacterium (assembly GCA_016219075.1). Classification (GTDB taxonomy): domain Bacteria; phylum Desulfobacterota; class GWC2-55-46; order GWC2-55-46; family GWC2-55-46; genus JACRCH01. Next base: position 3,618 of record JACRCJ010000279.1, read on the forward strand.
TCGAATGATACCAATTATCTTGACATAGGGTATCATCTTGGCGCAGGGGTGGAGTATATGGTCTTGGATGAGCTGAGCATCGGCGTGGACTACAGGTACACGATCTCTTCAGGCGAGCCCAATTTAAAGTCGACATTCGGGACACTTGACCTCTATGTCGGGATCAACTTTTAAGGCTTGCCTGTAGCCTGATTTAGGAAAGAAAATCTTCGGCTTCAACTAATACCAAAACACGATAGGAGACGGAATAATGAAAAGAATAGTATTAGGCGGTCTTGTAGCGGCGTTTTTCCTTGCTGTATTTACCGTAGGCACAAGCATGGCCGGCGGCGCCCTTTTCTGGAAGAACTGGCCGGAGGGGACGGCCAAGGGAGTAATGCCCCCGTGCGGCACAAACGTGCTCGCGCTCGGAGGCGACGATATCCTTCAGGCCACGGTCGAGACTTACTGCGCGATAAAGCCCGGCCAGTATGTCTCCTTCATAAACCCCAAGGCGATGGATACCTACAAAAAGAAGGGTAAAAAATATCCCGACGGGATGACGGGCGTCCTCCAGTTCGCGGATATCGGAGTGGCCTTCACGACCGAGATAAAGGGCGGCAACCCCATATACGATGTGATAAGCATGAAGGACGGCAAGTCCATCGCTTCGAAAGAGGCCAACCATCCCCTGAACCCCAAGACATGCGAGAAGTGCCACGCGTCCTTCAAGGGCGTATGCAAAGGCTTTGTCTGCGGGAACAGGATGTAAACCCCTTCCGGTAAAACGGACCCTCCCAGGGCTGAAGACCCCGGGGTTTTCAGAGCGTTAAAAATAAAAAACCGGGGGCTTAAAAAGCCCCCGGTTTTTTATTTCAGTGATACCGTTGTCTTACCTTGACCGTGGCCTCAGTTGCAGCCTTCGAGGAGCTTCGCTACCACTATCGTCTCCGAGAGGTAATCAACCGTCTTGTCGGCCACGCAGTTTTTAGGCACATCGTTGGCAGCGGCTGTCTGCTCTACGCTCTTCTCATCGAGGAG
>JACRCJ010000283.1 GCA_016219075.1 Deltaproteobacteria bacterium
AACTGGCGGAGAGGGGGGGATTCGAACCCCCGGTAGAGTTTTATCCCTACAACTGCTTAGCAGGCAGCTGCCTTCAGCCGCTCGGCCACCTCTCCCCGTTTCCAGCGCTTTAACCGTTTATTTGTACCACGACTGTATGGTATAATCAAGGTCGCTTTTGCCGGTTTAACAAAAAACCTGAAAAAAACATGTCGTATTATGTGAGGATGTCATGAGCGAAGAGACCAGGATCTGTCCCGAGTGCGGCGCCGAGTACTTTGCGCATATCATGAACTGCAGTACCTGCGAGGTCCCGCTCTTACGCCCCGGCGAGAAAAAAGAGATGCCGAAGGCCGAAGGCGACCTCGTCTGCGTAGACGAAGGGACCTATGAGCGGGCGGGCGAGCTTGCCAGGGAGCTTAAAAAGACGGGTGTGGAGTGTGAGGTCCTCAACATGAGCAAGGGCAAATCCTGCTCAAGCAGCGGCGGGTATGGCCTCTTCGTGCCCCAGTCGATAGCGCGCCAGACCGTCGCCATGATAGAGGAGCTGATGCTTAAGCTCCATCCTGAGCTGGTCGAGGTTGACGCAAGACTGGAGGCGGGGCTTTGCCCGGCGTGCGGCTCTCCGGCCAACGGAGAGCCCGAGTGCCCGGACTGCGGATTAAACCTCGGCGGCGGCCACGGCGCTGATGGCTGCGGCGGCGATTGCGGTCCCTGCTGAATGAACCCTCAAGGGCTTAAAACACCGGGGTTTTCAGAACCGTTAAAAATGAACCTCCCCGAAGACCAGCTCCGGGGTATCTGAAAACAACCCGTGTTATTAGATGTTTTGTATTGTTTTTAACAAAACACCAGGTCCATTGCGTAGTGAATGAAGGACAGCGAGCAAGCCTCTGTATTTATTGCGCGCGAGCTTATTAGCGAAGCAATAGCCCCGAGGCGCGCTGTAGCAAAAAAAGGCCTTCTGTATTGCGCGGGAAGCTGCCGGGTATTAGACCCTAAGAGAGAATAAATACCCCTTTTCAACCTGTAGACCCGCCGCCGCAATTCTCCGGGGCATCTCCTGAAGCTTCCCCACCCCCGGTCACCGTCAAAGGGGAGGGGTTGCAAGGGCAAAGCCACGGGGAATTACAGGTTTAAACGGATCAGACCTTAAGTTTTTTCCCGTTCTCGTCAAAGATGGCGTATTTCTTCAGCCCCCATTTCTGGAGTTTGAACTGAATGGCCGTGCCCAGGACGCCTATTCCGTAGATGACGCTTCTTCTGAAGTTTATGGAGGAGGCCTCGGCGAAGTATTTCGTCGGGCAGCTTATCTCGCCGATCCGGAAGCCGAAGTAAATGGTCTGGGCGAGCATCTGGTTGTCGAAGACGAAGTCGTCGGAGTTCTCGCGGAGCGGCAGCTTTTCAAGGACCTCTTTGCTGAAGGCCCTGTATCCCGAGTGGTATTCCGAGATCTTCTCCTTGAGGAGGAGGTTCTCGACAAGCGTCAAAAACCTGTTGGATATGTACTTGTAGAAGGGCATCCCGCCCTTGAGGGCCCCGGTGCCCAGTATCCTTGAGGCGAGGACTGCGTCGTACTCCCCGGAGGCTATCATCGAGGCCATCGCGGTTATGAGCTTCGGGGCGTACTGGTAGTCCGGGTGCACCATGACGACGATATCCGCACCGAGCCTCAGGGCCTCAGTGTAGCAGGACTTCTGGTTCCCGCCGTAGCCCGTGTTCTTCTCGTGAACGACTATGTGCTTTATGCCGAGCCTTCTGCCTTCGGCTACGGTGTTATCGCTGCTGCAGTCGTCGACCAGGACCACCTCGTCGACCACGTCGAAAGGTATATCGTTATAGGTCATGACGAGGGTCTTTTCCGCGTGGTAGGCGGGCAGGACTACCGCTATCTTTTTTCCGTGCAGCATGGTTTTTTCATTCCCGGTCTTTGCCCTCCCCCGGTCAAACAAATACCGGGGTCTGAGGGGTTTTAAAAGTAAACCATTTGAAATTATTGCAAATCGGCAAAGATGTGTCAAACAAAATCCAACCGGACCGGTGGCAGGGCGCATTACTCCACCGGCCCCGCGAACTCTCCCCATTTTCGGAGACCTCCGGGGTGAAGCGGCCAGCCGAATAACGGCGCGGCCACTATAACCTCGGCCTTGCCGCCTCAAAGGCCGGCGACAACGAGACCGCTTCGGCGGAGAGGCTCGCGCTTTTGGCTTCAGCAGCGGCCGCCTCTGACTTTGAGTCCTCGATAAGATTCGGTCAGGACGGCCCGTCGGCTTACCGGGGCCGCTGGAAAAGAGGTCGGCCGGGGCGAAGGAGTTTTTAGAGCGCTCACCCCGGCCCTCTCCCGCAAGGGGAGAGGGAGTTTTATTATCACTCTCCTTCCTCGATTGGAGGGCGAAAGATTATTTGCACCCCCACCCTACCCTCCCCCATCAAGGGGGAGGGTTTTATACTGTCAAACTCTGTAACTCCCCGGCCTTCTGCGAGAAAGTGTCTTGAATAACCGATTGATATTCTGATAAACTGCGGAGCATCCGTACTTAAAGGGAGAGTGCCACCGCATGGCGGTCAAAAAGATCGGCGAGATTCTCGTGGAATCGGGCCTCATTACCGCCGCCCAGTTCGAGGAGGCGTTCAAGGAGAGCAAGGACAAGAAGGGCGTGAGGCTCGGGAGCGTCCTCATCAAGAAGGGCTACGCCACAGAGGTTGACATAGCCCAGACCCTCGCCTTTCAGCTCAACATACCTTTCGTGGACATGGCCACGGCCCCTGTTGACCCCGAGGCGGTAAAGCTCATAACCGAAAAACTCGCCAAAAAGTACCAGCTCCTCCCACTGTACCAGGAAGGCAGGACCCTCCATGTGGCGATGACAGACCCTCTGAACCTCAACGCCATAGACGACATCCGCTTCTCCATCGGGCTCGATGTGATGCCGGGGGCCGCCACCGCCTCGGATATCGACTTCGCCATCAACAGGTATTACCACATGAACCAGCCCATAGAAGACCTGATGGTGGACATGGAGCACGAGGGGCACATCGAGGTCATCCACGAGCGGGAGAGCTCGACCGACCTCTCGGAGCAGATAAAAAAGAGCAGCGCCCCGCCGATAATAAAGATGGTCGATTCGATGATAGCCCACGGGGTGGAGAACAGGGCGAGCGACATACACCTTGAGCCGCAGGAGAACAACATGCTCTTGAGGATCAGGGTGGACGGCATCATGAGAGAGACTATGCAGATGCCCAAGTGGGTGCAGGGCCCGGTCATCTCCCGGATAAAGCTGATGGCGAAGCTCGACATAACCGA
>JACRCJ010000280.1 GCA_016219075.1 Deltaproteobacteria bacterium
GCGGGGGCCTCGGAAGGAGCGGTTGCGATAGACAAGGCCGACACGGCCTGGCTCCTGGTATCCACGGCGATGGTCATGTTCATGACTCCGGGCCTCGCGATATTTTACGCGGGGATGGCAAGAAGGAAAAATGTCCTCTCCACGATCATGCAGTCGTTTTTTATATTATGTATCATTACGGTCCAGTGGGTCCTTGCGGGCTACTCTTTAAGCTTCGGCCCCGACATAAGCGGCGTCATCGGTTCTTTGAAATTTTTGGGTCTGAACGATGTCGGGGTCGAGGCGAAGGGCACGATCCCCCATCTCCTGTTCATGGCCTTCCAGGGGATGTTCGCGGCGATAACCGTGGCGCTCATCACCGGGGCGTTCGCCGAGAGGATAAAGTTCCCGGCGGTGATCATCTTCAGCATCCTCTGGGCTTTCGTGGTCTACGACCCGCTGGCGCACTGGGTCTGGGGAGGGGGCTGGCTGCAAAAGTTAGGCGTTCTGGACTTCGCCGGAGGCATAGTCGTCCACATAAGCTGCGGCATCTCGGCCCTCGTTGCCGCCATATATGTCGGAAAGAGGAGGGGGTTCGCGAAAGAGCATATGCCTCCCCACAACCTGACGCTGACCGTGATAGGCATGGGGATACTCTGGTTCGGCTGGTTCGGCTTTAACGCCGGAAGCGCCCTTGCCAGCGACGGCGGGGCCGTGGTGGCCTTCGTAACGACGAACACGGCGGCGGCCGTAGGGACCCTTACATGGGCCTTCATAGAATGGGCGCACAGGGGCAAACCCACGATGCTCGGAGCGATGTCCGGGGCCGTGGCCGGGCTCGGCTCGATAACCCCGGCAGCCGGGTTCGTGACCCCGGGGGCGTCGATAGCCATAGGGCTTGTGGGCGGGGCTCTGTGCTACATAGCCGTGACGATCATAAAGCCGAAGTTCGCGTACGACGACACGCTGGATGTATTCGGCATCCACGGAATAGCGGGCACATGGGGCACGATAGCCACGGGCGTCTTCGCCTCGATCGGGGCAACGGGGCTTCTCCACGGCAACCCCTCGCAGCTCGTGAAACAATGCATAGGGGCCGGCATAACGATTGCCTTCTCTGCCGCCGGCACGCTGGTGCTCCTGAAGATAGTAGACCTTATAGTCGGCTTAAGGGTCACCAAGGAAGAAGAGATACAGGGACTCGACCTCACGCAACACGAGGAGAGCGGATATAACCTTTAAGAGTGTGCTGAAAAGAGTCTTCTTGAGAGAACCTTTTTGTAAAAAGGTACTGGCGTACGGCGAATAATGACGAGAGCCGTTTTGCCGAACCGATTGCAGCAGGCGGACAAGTCGTTTTAAATCTGCCGACCGCACGGTCCTCAAACTCTCTCCAAAAATTTTTAGTTCCCTTGGGGGGACCCCCATTTTTCAAGGCTTCATGGGGGTTCCCCAAGGGAAGAACTGAAAGTCTTTGAAGGGGGTCTGGGGGACACTTTCTACAGAAAGTTTCCCCCAAAAACTCTCTTTCAGCGGACTGTTAAAGATAAAAAACACGGCACAGGGTTGTGCCGTTAAGTAAACCGGCAAAGGCGCCTTTCGAGGGATTCAGGGAATCCCGGGAAGGCGCCTTTTTATATTTTCAATGTTCTGAAAACCCCGGGGTTTTAAGCCCGGTGAGGGTTCATTGTTCAAGGGTTTTAATCTTAACGGGAGGTGAGGAGCGGATGAAGAAGATAGAGGCGATAATAAAGCCGTTCAAGCTCGACGAGGTGAAAAAGGCGTTGAACGACCTCGCCATCGAGGGCATGACGGTCTCGGAGGTGAAGGGGTTCGGCAGGCAGAAGGGGCACACCGAGTTCTACAGGGGGGCCGAGTACTCGGTAGATTTCCTCCCAAAGATAAAGATAGAGATCGTCACGACCGACGGTATGGCGGCGAAAGTCGTAGAGGCCATAGTCGCTGCGTCGAGGACCGGCAAGATCGGCGACGGCAAGATATTCGTCGTCCCGGTCGAGGAGGCCGTGAGGATAAGGACCGGGGAGACCGGGGAAGAGGCGCTGTAAATGAGCCCTCCCTGGTCTTAAAAACCCCTGGGCTTCAGAACTGTTAAAAATAAAAGCCGCTTAAAAAGCGATTTCATACGGAGGGGATATGTTCAGGAAAGTGATGCCTTTGATGCTCTTTTTGGTTTTGACGCCCTTGGCGGCCTCTGCGGAGACGGCGGGGGCGAAGATAGACACCGGGGACACGGCGTGGGTCCTGATCTCAACGGCGTTCGTTCTGCTGATGACGGCTCCGGGCCTCGCGCTCTTTTACGGAGGAATGGTGAGGAAGAAAAACGTGCTCTCGGTACTCATGCAGTCCTTCGTCATACTCTGCGTCGTAAGCATCCAGTGGGTCCTCTGGGGCTATAGCATCGCCTTCAGCCCCGACGCCTTCGGCGGGCTTTTCGGCGGGCTTGGCTGGGCGGGCTTGAACGGAGTCGGCGTCGAGCCTAACGCGGACTATGCCGCCACCATCCCCCATCAGGCGTTCATGATATTCCAGATGATGTTCGCGGTCATCACCCCGGCCCTTATAACAGGGGCGTTCGCCGAGAGGATGAAGTTCCCGGCCTTCCTCGTCTTTACCGTACTCTGGACGACCCTGGTCTACGATCCTATTGCGCACTGGGTCTGGGGAGTTGGCGGGTGGCTCAGGGTGCTTGGCGCGCTGGACTTCGCCGGGGGCACGGTCGTGCACATAAGCTCCGGGGCATCGGCCCTGGCCGCCGCGCTGGTGCTCGGCAGGAGAAAGGGTTACATGAGCGAGATAATGGCCCCGCATAACCTCCCGATGACGGTCATGGGGGCCGGGCTTCTGTGGTTCGGGTGGTTCGGGTTCAACGCCGGGAGCTCTCTCGGGGCAAACGGATTAGCGGCCTCGGCCTTCGTGGTGACCAACACGGCGGCCGCCGCCGCGGCCCTCTCCTGGATGTTCGTGGAGTGGGCGCACAGGGGCAAGCCGACCATGCTGGGACTCGCCTCCGGGGCGGTTGCCGGGCTTGTGGCTATAACCCCGGCCGCGGGGTTCGTATCCGTGGCGTCCGCGATAGTGCTCGGGGGCGCGGCAGGCGTTGTCTGCTACCTTGCGGTAAGTTTCCTTAAGCCCCTTTTCAGGTACGACGACTCGCTTGACGCCTTCGGCATTCACGGCGTGGGCGGGGCCTGGGGGGCCGTGGCCACGGGGCTCTTCGCCTCGGTGGCGGTGAATTCCGGCGGGGCGGACGGGCTTTTTAACGGCAGCGCGGCGCTCCTTGGCAAGCAGCTGATAGCGATAGGCGCCTCCGCCTCTTACTCGTTCGTCGCCACCTTCGTGATACTTAAGGCGGTGAGCGCGGTAGTGGGCGTGAGGGCGAGCGTGGAGGAAGAGATACAGGGGCTCGACCTGACAGAACACAGCGAGAGCGGGTATACGGCCTGACTTTAAACAAGACCGGTTAACTGGCAAAGGCGCCTTGTCGACACGGGCGCCTTTAGCTTTTTTTAGCGTTCTGAAAACCCCGTGGTTCCAAGCCCATGGAGGGATCACTACGCAAAAGGAAAGACGATATGAAGAACTCAAAAGGAAAGACAAGGCTTGTGGTCATCGGCAACGGCATGGCCTCGTCGGCCTTCCTCGACGAGCTCGTGAAAACGGACCCTGAGCGGTACGACATAACGGTATTAGGCAAGGAGAGGCACCCGAACTACAACAGGGTGCTCCTCTCCCATGTGCTGACCGGCGAGAAGACGCTAAAGGAGATACTGCTCCACGAACCGGACTGGTACGAAAAAGCCGGGATAAGGCTCCGGACCGGCGTAAAGGTCACCGCCATAAAAAGAGGCGCTCACGCCGTAGTCCTCGACGACGGAGGCACGGTCGCCTACGACAGGCTGGTCCTTGCCACAGGGTCAGTCCCCATCGTCCCGAAGATACCGGGGGCGGAAAAAGAAGGGGTCGTCTCTTTCAGGGACATTGACGACTGCGAAAAGATAAGGAGGCTTTCTTCGGGAGGAGCGAAGGCCGTGGTCATAGGCGGGGGGCTTTTGGGGCTCGAGGCGGCGTGGGGCCTTAAAAAGCTCGGCATGGACGTGACGGTTGTGCACCTGGCGGAGCGTCTCATGGAAAGGCAGCTTGACAGAGTAGCGGCCTCTTTCCTGAAAGAAGATATCGAAAGGCTCGGCATAAATGTCCTCTTGAGCAAAGAGGCCGTGGAGTTCGAAGGCGGGGCCGGGGTAGAGGGGGTGGTCTTTAAAGACGGCGAAAGAATCCCCGCGGACCTTGCCGTAGTCTCCATCGGCATAAGGCCCAACATAGAGCTCGCCGCCTCCTCGGGCATATACACTCAAAGGGGCATAGTCGTAAGCGACACGATGCAGACGTACGACCCGGCCGTCTGGGCCCTCGGCGAATGCGTAGAGCACAGGGGAGCCACCTTCGGCCTCGTTGCCCCGCTCTTCGAGCAGGCGTCCGTGCTCTCCAACCACCTGGCCGGGGACTGCCGTCTTGTCTTCAGTCAAAAGCCCACTTCGGCGCGCCTGAAAGTCCCGGGCATAGAGCTCTACTCGGCGGGAAAGACGGAGGGGGAGAAGGGGGCCGAGCCGGTCGAGTATATCGACAGGGGCGAAAGGATTTATAAAAAGCTCATCATAAGGGACCAGAGGATCGAGGGGATAATAATGTACGGGGAGTGCTCCGCGGGCCCCGCTCTCTTTACCGCTCTTCTTCAGAAGGACGACATCTCCGGCAGGAGGCAGGTCCTCTTAAGCGGCGCGGCCGGCTCGTCGTTCAGGCTCTCTGAATCGATGCCGGATTCGGCGATAGTCTGCGGATGCAACGGAGTCACCAAAGGGATGATAAAGGAGGCGATAGAGAAAAAGGGGCTCTTTACGAGAGAGGATGTGGCGAGGGAGACAAAGGCGTCGAGTTCATGCGGCGGGTGCTCTTCCGTCGTGGACAGGCTCCTTGAAGAGACGCTCGGGTCGAACTTTCAGCCCGCCTCCGGCCCCCGGAGGATCTGCGGCTGCACGATATACACGAGGGACGACGTCATAAAAAACATAAGGGAGAGGAGGCTTACTACCGTCAGCGCCGTGATGGAGACCCTCGGCTGGGAGACGGTCGGGTGCGACAGGTGCCGTCCGGCCATCAACTACTACATCTCCATGGTCTGGCCCGCCGAGGCCGAGGACGACCTCACTTCAAGACTCGTAAACGAGCGGGTGCATGCCAACATACAGAAGGACGGGACCTTCTCGGTGGTGCCGAGGATGTGGGGAGGGGCCACGACCCCTGAGGAGCTCAAGAGGATAGCCGACGCCGCGCTTAAGTACTCAGTGCCCCTGGTGAAGCTCACGGGCGGGCAGAGGATAGCGCTCCTTGGGGTCAAAAAGGACGACCTGCCCGGAGTGTGGAGGGATATCGGCATGCCTTCGGGCTACGCCTACGGCAAGGCCGTAAGGACCGTAAAGACCTGCGTGGGTGCCGAGTACTGCAGGTACGGCACGCAAAATTCGCTTGCCACAGGCATAGAGCTTGAGAAGGTCTTCAACGGCCTCTGGATGCCCGCGAAGGTAAAGATGTCCGTGGCCGGGTGCCCGAGGAACTGCGCCGAGTCCTCGATAAAGGACATAGGCGTCGTAGGCGTGGCCGGAGGCTGGGAGGTCTACGCGGGCGGGTGCGGAGGCATAGAGCTTAAGGCGGCTGAGAAGCTTGCGACCGTAAAGACCGCCGAAGAGGTCATCGAGATAGCCGGGGCGCTCCTTCAGTACTACAGGGAAGACGCCGAGTACGGGGAGAGGATATTCAAGTGGATCGGGCGCAAGCCCTTCGGGGAGGTCAAAAAGGCCGTTGTGGACGACCTTGAAAACAGAAGAGGACTCTTCTCAAGGATAGGCGAAGCGATGAAGAGGGTCTCGGACCCGTGGAAGGAGAGGGCCGGTAAAGAGAGCGTTGTGCGTGCGCCCGTATGAACGGCGAGGGCCGGGCACAAAGAGACGAGCTTACGAACCCTTTGCCATCTTGATCCTTGAGATGACGGAGGCGGCCCTGCCGGGGACATCCTTTGAGAGAAGTATGCCGGAGATCACGGCCACGGAGTCGGCCCCGGCGTTCAATACCTCGGCGGCGTTATTCTCCGTAATCCCGCCGATGGCGACTATCGGGAGGGTGACGGTCTTTCGTATCTCCTTTAAGTACTCCACCCCCCTGGGGCTCTGAGCGTCCTTTTTCGTGGAGGTGGAAAATATCGGGCCGAAAGAGATGTAGTCGGCGCCTTCTTCCTGGGCTCTACGCGCCTCTGCCGCGTCGTGCGTGGAAACCCCTATGACGGAGTCCGGGCCCAGTAAAATTCTGGCTTCAGGCAGCGGGATGTCGTCCTGGCCGAGGTGCGCCCCGTCCGCCCCAGAGAGCACGGCGAGGTCGACCCTGTCGTTTACGATGAAGAGCGCCCCGTATTCAAGGGCGACCCTTTTAAGAACCCTCGAAGCCTCAAGCACAGGGCCCGCCCCTCTGCCCTTGGCCCTCAGCTGCAGTATCCCGGCCCCGGCGCCGAGTATCCCGGAGGCCGTCCTCTCCATATCCGGCAGAGCGACATAGGTGGCGTCTATAATGGCGTAAAGCCCCTCGATCTTTCTTTTCATCAGCCGCCCTGCCGGTGACCGGCGTTACCTGATCTTCCCGAGCTTGATGTTAAGGTCCTTTATCTTCTTCCTGAGCGTGTTCCTGTTTATGCCGAGGACCTCGGCGGCCTGGACCTGGTTGCCCTTCGTCTTCTCGAGGACGAGCTTTATGAGGGGGCGCTCCATGAACGGCATGATCAGGTCGTAGAGCTCCTGCCTGGTCCTGTGGTCGGTCTTCTCGATAAACGGCCTGAGCCTTGCGGTTATTATCTCCTCGATCGACTCTTTCCTGTGGCGCGCCTGCGGCAGGTTCAGGTCCTCAGGGGATATCACGATCCCCGGAGTAAGGAGCACGGCGCGCCTCAGGATGTTCTCAAGCTCCCTGACATTTCCCGGCCACGAGTAGCTTTCGAGGGCGTCCTCGGCCTTAGGCGTTAGGGTCTTTCTCTCGCCTCCGAACTCTCCCATGAACTTGTCGAGGAAGTAGGCTGTCAGAAGCGCCAAGTCGCCCTTCCTGTCTCTCAAGGGCGGGAGCGTGACGGTCATGCCGTTCAACCTGAAGAGGAGGTCTTCCCTGAACTTTTTTTCGGCCACCGCCCTGTCGAGGTCGTGGTTGGTGGCCGCTATTATCCTCACATCGACCCTTACCGGGGTCTTGCCGCCAACCTTGTAGAACTCCTTCTCCTGGATCACCCGGAGAAGGCGCGCCTGAAGGTCGTAGGCCATGTCTCCGACCTCGTCGAGAAAGAGCGTGCCCCCGTCGGCAAGCTCGAACTTGCCGGGTTTTCCCTCCACGGCCCCCGTGAAAGCACCCTTCTCGAACCCGAACAGCTCGCTCTCCATGAGGTCTTTCGGGACGGCCGCCGAGTTTACGGCGACAAACGGGCCTTCGGCCCTCGCGCTGTTGGAGTGGATGAGTTTCGCGAGAAGCTCCTTGCCCGTGCCGCTCTCTCCGAGGACCAGCACCGTTACGTCCTTGCCGGCGATCTTGCCTACCGTCTTGAATACGCCCTGGACGGACTTGCTCTTCCCGATGAATACCGTCTCGTGGGCGAGCTTTTCCTTGAGCCTCTCCGTGAGGTTCGTAAGGCGCGCCTTCAATCCGATGGTCTCAAACGCCCTGTCCACCATTATCTCGAGCTCGCTTAAGTCAAAGGGCTTGGTTATGTAGTCGAAGGCCCCGAGCTTCATCGCCTCGAGCGTGTTCTGCATGGTGGCCTCGGCCGTCATGATGATGAACTCCGCGGGGCTTGCGGCCTCCCTGGCCTCCCTCAATATGTCGAGTCCGTCTTTTCCCGGCATGTTTATGTCGAGTATGGCAAGGGTTACCCCGGGGGTTGAAAGAAGCCTTGAGGCCTCTGTGCCGTCAGCGGCCTTCACCACGCTTATCTTCTTCTCTTCGAGGAACTTCTCGAGCACCCAGAGTATGCTTGAGTCGTCGTCGGCTATAAGGGCCTTCAGTCCGCTCATCCCTTCTCCTTCTCCACGGTCGGGAGGTAGACGGCAACGGCAGTGCCCTTGCCGGGCGCGGAGTCTATCCTTAAATACCCGCCGTGCTCCTTTATTATCTTGAGAGAGATAGCCATCCCCAGGCCGCTCCCCTTCGGCTTGGTCGTAAAGAACGGGGTGAATATCTTCTCGAGGTCTTCGGGCCTTATCCCGCACCCGTTGTCCCGGACCTCCACGGCCGCCATCTTCCCTCCGGGAGAGTTCTCGTCCACGATGTGAAACTCCGTTATCATGCGGGTCCTCACCTCAATCGAGCCCTTTGGGCCGATAGCCTCCCTGGCGTTCTTCACCAGGTTCAAAAAGACCTGCGTGAGCTGGTTCTCATCGCCCCAGACCGCCGGGAGCGACGGGTCGTAGCCCTTCACTATGGCCGCGGGTCCAAGCCCCTCCTGTAAAAGGAGTATCACGGAGTCCAATACCATGTGGATGTTTACCGGTTTTTTCTTGAGGTTGGCGGGCCGCGCGAAGTCCAGCATCTCGTTGACGATGAGGTTCAAGCGGTCGGCCTCCTTCATGATGACCCGCGCGTACTCGTCGAGCTTCTCGTCCTTTACCTTCTTCTTCAACAGCTGCGCCGCCCCGCGTATCCCGCTCAAAGGGTTCTTGATCTCGTGGGCGAGGTTAGCTGCGAAGGTCCCGATGTAGGCGAGCCGCTCCTTCCTCAATGTCCCGGCCTCAAGGGACTTGACCCCGGAGAGGTCCTTTATGAGAGCGGCCGCCCCCGTTAGGTTGCCGTCCGCGTCGAATATCTGGCTCGTGGTGACGCCAACGGGAAGCTCCCCCGAAAACCTGCTGTGGAGCTTCTCGTCGTACTCGGCGAAGAGGCGCCCTTCCCTGAGCGTCTTCTCGATCATCTCGACGATGCGGAGGTCGCGCTTGAGGACCTCGCATAAGGGCCTGCCTATCACAAGCGAGCGCGATACGCCGGTCATCTTCTCGGCCGACTGGTTGAAGACCCTGACCGTCATCTCCAGGTCAACCGCCACGACACCCTCGGCCAGATTCTCTACTATATCCTCATACATGTTTTTAGTTCCGCATATACCTTATTGGACTATCGTTGGACATCTTACGCGGGTTTTTGATTCTGCCTATGCCTCAGAGGACTTTCGTGTGCCCTTGAACGCAGTTTTTTAATCCTGCTTATGCCTCAGAGGACTTGCGTGGGGCCTTGAACGCAGGGTCTCCATGTGTAAACAACCCTGCAAGTCTGCCTAATAATTAGGCATCATAACAACCTCCGGAAATAAAGGCAAGAGAAATCAAATGCTTTTGGTTGCGCCTGCGCTGGAGTCATTTCACGCTCCACGGCTCTTTCGGATCGGCCAGACGGACTGAAGGCTTGAATGGGTGCGCCGCTCCGCAATCCCGTTGCTGTAGCGTTGGGTCAAGGAGTGGCAAATATAAATGATTCTTCCTTATCATCA
>JACRCJ010000281.1 GCA_016219075.1 Deltaproteobacteria bacterium
CTCTGCGCCCCGACGACAGACCGTCGGATTCACCCGGGCACGACGGCACGGCCAACCCTTTCAAGCAACAGGAATACCTTAAGGAAGCCGACAGGTTCCTGGTAAGGAACAAGCCATTCCTTAAGAGCTGAAATAAGAGTTGAAACGGAGAGATACCAGCGTGGAAGCGGCAGCCGCGACAATAGAACACATAAGGGTGATGCTCGTCGACGACGACGATTCCGTAAGGGAGGCCATCGCCGAGATACTCGAGAGAAAAGGCTGGATAGTCGGCTCTTTTGACAGGGCCGAAGACGCGGTGGCGGCCCTCGGGCACGAAAGCTACGACGTGGTGCTGGCTGACATCAACATGCCCGGCATAAGCGGCATGGAGTTTCTGCACCTGTCCAAGGAAGTGGCCCCCGATACCCCCGTGGTCATAATCACCGGATACCCGTCCATAGACCTTGCCGTTGAGGCGATGAAGGTCGGGGCCGTGGACTTCCTCTCCAAGCCGTTTAAGGTCGAGGAGCTTGAGATAACCGTAAGGAAGGCCGTAAACGGCGCCAAGGCCGTAAAGTCAGAGACCCCGTCACAGATGAGCAGGTCCAGGGTCGTCGGGAGCATGCCGGAGGACGCCAGAAGGAGGCTCGAGGAGAAGATAAAGGAACTCTCGATACTCCATACGATAAGCGAGACCCTCGATGAGGTGCACGAAAAGGACGAGATATTCAGAAAGACGATGGACATCGCCCAGATAATAGCCGATTCCGACAGGGCCTTCATAATGGTCGTGGAACAGGACCACGGAGAGCTTGTCGTGAGGGCGGCCTCAGGCTATGATAACACCGGCCTGATAGTGGGTAAAAGGTTTCCGTTTGACGAGGAGCCCTTCAGCGGCGTTATCAGGAACAGGTGCTACTCGTACCTGTATATAGACGCCGCGGAGATGGAGGTGCTTACCGGGATCCCGCATAGGGACAGAAGGCCGCTATTTCTGGCCCCGCTGGTCATAAACAGGGAGGTCGTGGTGATCCTCGGGCTTCTCGGCAGGGGCACGGCAAAGGAGCTTAAAAACGACGTCCTGTCGCTCTTGTTGAACCTGACGGCCAAGGCGTCTCTCAAGCTCGAGAACCTTGCCCTCTCGGAGAACATCTTCTCAAACATCATAGGCGCGTTGAATTCTCTCATAAACGCCCTCGACGCCAGGGACACATATACGAAGGAGCATTCCAACAGGGTCACGCAGTACGCCCTGGATATAGCCAGGGCGCTGCATTCGCACCAGGATGTCCTTGACAGCATCAGCTTCGCCGGCCCGCTCCACGACATCGGAAAGATCGGCGTCAGAGACGAGATACTCCTTAAAAGAGGGCACTTCACCGCCGACGAAAGGGAGATAATGAAGTCCCATGTCGTCAGGGGCGAGGAGATATTGAGGCCCTTGAACCTCCTGTCGTCGGAGAAGTCCGTGGTCCTTTACCACCACGAGAGATGGGACGGCGGCGGGTATCCGACCGGGCTCGCGGGACACTCGATCCCGATAGTGGCCCGCATATTCAGCGTCGCCGATACCTTCGACGCGATGACCTCAACAAGGCCGTACAGGCAGGCTTTGAGCTTCGATGTCGCCAGAGACGAGATCGTAAGGTGCAAGGGCACGCAGTTCGACCCGGAGATCGTCGAAGCCTTCCTTGAAAGCGGCATAATGAAAGGGCTCAACTGATATGGACGACATAATAACTGACTACAGGGACGGCGGGTCTCAGGAGAGACAGTACATAAGGACCGACGACAAGATACCGGTCTACTACGAACTCCTGAAGGAAGGAGATGAAGAAGGCTCTTCCACGCCCGAGTGGGATATGATGTTCGACGACCTGGAGCCCAAACCGGAAGAGAACCCGAAGCTCTATGAGCTGCTATTCGATATAAACCAGAAACTCAACATGCTGATAAACCACCTCTCCAGCCAGACCGGCTTTAACATCCCCAAGGCCAGAGAGGTCAGCATCAGCGGAGGGGGATTGAGGTTCAACTGCGCGGAGGACTTCCGTCCGGGCGACAGGCTGATACTCAAGGCCTTCCTGCCGGTCTACGCCCATGTCATAAAGTTAAAGTGCGAGGTCGTAAGGGCTCTAAAAAGGGACGAAGGCGGTTATGAAGTGGCCGTCAAGTACATAGACATGGACGAGACCACGAGGGACAAGATAATAAAGTATGTCTTCGCCAAGCAGAGAGAGCATCTGAGGACCTATCCTCCGCATTCGAAGTGACCCGTATATCCCTTGCACAAGACCGCAGCCAGCCCCTCCCCGGCCTCCAGACGGCGTAAAGGACTTTTTTGACGCCGTCCCCCCGGGACTTTTATCTTGTCATCCGCCGCTTAAATCAATATAATAGTAGAAACGGCAGCAATTAATCCGGACCTTTCCTTCAAGGAAGGGTCTTTGTTTTTTCGCATTTCATTAGCAGGCTGTTGAAAAATAGCTCGACCCACCCTACGGGCGGGTCCCCCGGGCAATCCATGGTTGTATTGCCACTGGGTGCTCGCCGACTCACGAAGTGATAAGGCGAGCTATACAAATGAAATCTTCCTTGCCAGCCACGACCAAAGGGAGTGCAATTGCGAGGCTTTTTTTTAGCGTTAATAGAAAGTACCCTGAACCATACGGCAAGCAAAGCTATAATCGAAGTCTCTGGCGCACCAACATTTAAAAAGCAATTTGTGAGATTTGGCTGACTGGCCGCTCGCCGTCTGCAGCCCCGTCAAAGGGGCGGCATAAGACGAGCTTTAAAAATGCAAGATTCCTTGTCAGGCAGAACAGCGTTCTGCAATTCACTTCAGACAAATCGTAGTTGAAAAAGCCATGGAAGGACTTTTTCAACATCCTGTTAGAGGCCCGGGATGCTCGCTAAAGTCAGGGATACCATAGAAAGGCACGGGATGCTCTCCGGCAAAGAGACCGTCGTGGTCTCCGTTTCCGGAGGCGTGGACTCCGCCGTGCTCCTCCATGTGCTCTCAAGGCTTAAAGACGAGTACTCCTTGAAGCTCATCGTTGCGCACCTGAACCATAACCTGCGCGCAAAAGAATCGTTAAGGGACATGAATTTCGTAAGAACGCTCGCTAAGGGCCTCGGCTTGAAGTTCGCCGGGAAGACCCTCGGGGCCGGGGAGCTGAAAAAGGCCGGCCGCTCCGTGCAGGAGGCGGCCAGAGAGAAGAGGTACGCCTTCCTCGATGAGACGGCGGAGAAGTTCGGGGCCGCAAGGATCGCCCTGGGGCACACGGAGGACGACCAGGCCGAGACCGTACTGATGAGGCTTTTGAAGGGCAGCTCGCTTTCCGGCCTTACGGGCATCCCGCCGGTGCGGGGGCGGTTCATCAGGCCCCTTGTAGAGGTATCGAGGGCCGAGATCGAGGCTTACGCTCAAAAGGCAGACATAGACCATGTGGTTGATTCGTCGAACCTCAAGGACAAGTACCTGAGAAACGACATAAGGCTCAACCTCATCCCGTACCTTAAGAAGAACTACAACCCCAATATCATAGAGACGCTCGCGCGCACGGCTTCCGTATTGAGGGCCGACGACGACTACCTCGAAGAGGCGGCCCGCCTCTCAACCCCGGCCTCAGTGCTGGAGAAGAGAAGAGGGGCCGTTGTGCTGGAGCGCAGTAACCTTGCGGCCCTGCATGAAGCCTTGAGTTCGAGGGTATTTCTCTTTGCCGCCGAGCTTCTCGGTAAAAGGGCTGAAATTTCAAGCACTCACATAAAGTCCTTCATAAAAATCATAAAGGGAAGAAAGCCCAACGCCACGGCCGACCTGCCGGGAGTAAAGCTCACGCGGGAGTACGGCCGCGTGATAGTCTCTCTGCCGGAAGACCGGAAGCCCGTTTTTTTCAAAGCGACACTCAAGGTGCCCGGCAGTACCGTTGTCAGGGGCGCGGAAGTCGTTTTTAAGGCAACGCTGCTTAAAAAGGCGCCGGCAAGGCTTGCCGTGGGCGAAAAAACGGCTTACTTCGACTTCGACGGGATAGAAGGGCCCGTCACGGTAAGACAGATCTCTCCCGGGGACAAAATGGCTCCTTTAGGGATGAGAGGCACTAAAAAGCTCAAGGAGATCTTTATCGAGAAGAAGGTCCCGAGGCCGCTGAGGGCAAAGGTCCCGGTCCTTGTTTGCGGGGCCGGGATGCTCTGGGCCGCCGGGGTAAGGCAGTCCGAGCTCTGCAAGGTCAAAAAGGGTACCGTCAGGGTCCTAAAGGTCGAGTTCAGGGAAGTGAAAGGCCGCGCGGTTTGAGGTCTCTTTCGCCCTTTTTTGAATCCAGCGTTGCGGGGGGACGGCTTTTTTTTATTGTTGTTTTTTAAGTATTTTGATATATTTATAACTTTATACCAAAGTCCAGGGGTGGTGAAAATGCTGCTGCCATACAAGGGTATATTGCCCATATTAGGCGAAAACGTCTACATAGAAGAGAGCGCCAGGGTCATAGGCGATGTAGAGATAGGCCGGGATTCGAGCATCTGGTTCAACGCCGTCGTAAGAGGCGATGTCCACTACATAAGGATAGGCGAGAGGACGAATGTCCAGGACAACTGCACTCTCCATGTCACCAAGGATACATACCCTCTCATAATCGGCAGCGACGTTACC
>JACRCJ010000282.1 GCA_016219075.1 Deltaproteobacteria bacterium
AAGATTATTTGCACCCCCACCCTACCCTCCCCCATCAAGGGGGAGGGTTTTATGAGGACAGGCTACAGGAAATCAGATTCCCGGAACTGTCAAACTCTGTGAGTCCCCCGGCAGAGCCGGGGGTTTACCTGTTTTCAATTATTCGGGTTCGGATTGCAGATATGAACCCGCAAAGAGTGTTTGCGACGCCGTGTCCGCAATGACAGTAAAAACAACGCGCCGGTTTGCTTTGACCGTGCAGGAGGCAAAAAAGACTTTAAAATATCGCGCCTTTGTGGTATAAAAACCCGTTACAATCAACAAAAAACAGCTTGCATCCCGGAGTCTCGTAAACAGGCTTGAAAAGCCCAAGCGGCTCCGATGCGGTTTTTCCGGTCAAGGGATATAATGTCCATTAATTCGCCCAGAGAGCAACGGATCGGACCCCCCGGAGGGGCGGCCGGCTCCAATTACCTTATCCTCGGGTTCTTTTTCCTGACGGGACTCACGGGCCTTGCGTACGAGCTCGTCTGGATAAGGCTTCTGATACTCGCCTTCGGCTCCACCCAGTTCGCTGTCACGACGGTGCTTGTCACCTTCATGGCAGGGCTTGCGCTCGGCAGTTTCATCTTCGGCAGGTTTGTCGATAAGCACCATTCTCCGTTAAAGGTATACGCGGGGATAGAGATATTGCTCGGCATATATTGCATCCTCTCTCCTCTCGTCTTTTCCCTGGTCAGAGAGATATATCTGTTCACATCCCCTTCAACGGCGGCTGGAGTGCACGCCGGGTTTGAGGCCTCGCAGTTCATGCTCTCGTTCCTCGCGCTCATCGTTCCGACCACGCTCATGGGGGGGACCCTGCCGGTCCTGGTAAAATACCTCGCCTCCGCCTCAGGGAGGGTCGGCTTCCATACGGCTGTCCCTTACTCTGTAAATACGCTTGGCGCCGTAACTGGGTGCCTTTTCACGGGCTTTTTTGCGCTCTATGTATTGGGAGTGAAGATGACGGTCTACACGGCCGGGGCCATAGACATACTTGTGGGCGCGCTGGTGTACTTTATCTACGGCTCGATTAAAAGCGCGCCGACCCTTAGAGCCGTACCCCGCGCAGAGAGCGCCTTAAGCAGGGAATCAAGTCTGAACCTCATTATAATCATCTCATTCGCGGTCTCAGGTTTCGCGAGCCTCTCTTACGAGACCCTCTGGACCCGCGTATTCTCCCTTGTGATAGGCTCTTCCATCTACGCGTTCACGGTAATGCTCGCGACATTCCTGGTGGGCATAGGGGCCGGCAGCATCCTTTTCGCCCCCCTTGTGGACAGGATGAAAAAACCCGTGGCGTGGTTCGCAGTACTGGAGGCCGTCATAGGGGGAGTAAGCCTCGTCTCGATATTCGCGTACAGGGAACTCCCGTTCATATTCTTTTCCCTCAAGGAATCTTTCTCCGAGCAGTTCTGGCTCTTTCTCTTCATACAGTTCCTCCTTTGCGCGGCGATAATGATAATACCGACCTTGTGCATGGGCGCGATATTCCCTCTCGTCGGGAGGATATACACGAAAAACCTCTCTACCGTCGGCAGGAACATCGGGGATATATATTTCTTCAACACGGCCGGTTCCATATTCGGGGCGTTCGCAGGCGGCTTCATACTCATCCCCTATATCGGCGTGCAAAACGGGGTGATAATAACGGCCGCGCTCAACCTCGTCATCGCGGCCGTGTTGATCCGGCGTTCCGGCTTAAGCCCTTCGTTCAAAAAAGGCTTTACAGGCGCCCTCGGGGCGTTTTTCATCATCGTCACCATATTCATTCCGCCCTGGGAGAAGATGGTGATGACCATGGGGTTCTATGTCAACCCGGTCGAGGGTAAGGCCGTGGAGGAGATCAAGGGAGGGACTCACCGGGACAGACTGGTCTATTATAAAGAGGGCGTGAACGCCATCGTCACGGTCCGGAAGGGAGGGGAGAACGAAGGTACGGTGTCGTACCAGGCTAACGGCAAACAGGAGGCCAGGTCCGTCAACGGCGCTCCTTCGGTGGCCTGGTCCATACTCGGCCACATACCGCTATTGATGCACCCGGGAGAGCCTAAAAACGCCCTTGTCATAGGCCTTGGCAGCGGCATTACGCTCGGGGCCATGCAGAGCCACCCGCTCGATTCTTTCGATGTCGTCGAGCTTGAGCCGGCGGTGGTGGAGGCCTCCAGGTTCTTCAAGGAGGCGAACAACGACGCGCTCGGCGATAAAAGGGTGAAGCTCCATGTGACTGACGGGAGGTCCTTTCTTTTCTCCGAGAGGCAAAAATACGATATCATCGTGTCAGGGGTCTCCGACCCGTGGATAACGGGGGTCTCGAACCTCTTTACCTATGAGTACTTCGAGGAGCTCGGCAACAAGGTAAAAGACGACGGGGTTGTGGCCCTCTGGTTCCAGAACTACAGGATAACGCCGAAGGAGCTTAAGATCGGGCTGAATACCTTCGCCTCAGTATTCCCGCATGTGAGCGTCTGGTTCCATTACACGGACACGCTGGACCTCGTGGTCATAGGCTCAAAAAAGCCCCACGGCTTTGACATGAAAAGACTCTCCGAGCGCCTGGAGCACCCGCCTGTCA
The DNA here is from genome assembly GCA_016219075.1 of Deltaproteobacteria bacterium. Taxonomy (GTDB): domain Bacteria; phylum Desulfobacterota; class GWC2-55-46; order GWC2-55-46; family GWC2-55-46; genus JACRCH01. The sequence continues at coordinate 2,597 of JACRCJ010000282.1, forward strand.
AAACCGCGCTTTCAAGGGTAAATATCCACGGTCCCTATGAAGTGCTCGATCTTTTTTTGATAGGCAACGACGATATCAGGTCGTACATGGGCAGCCCGAGGCTCAATACAGATGAGAGGCCCATACTCGAATTCACTCTGCCGAGGCTCCTTTACATGGACCCTGCGCTCGGCATAAAGACGGTCGAGGAGATCATCGCTCACGTAAAAGATGTCGTGCCGCCGGTAAAGGTGGCGGATAAAGACAGAGCGGCCTTCTACATGGACCTCGGCAAGACATTCAACCGCTCCGATTTCAGGCTCGCCCAGGCATTGAAGGTCTTTGAAAAGGCCCTTGAACTTGACCCTGGCAACAGGGAGGCTCTGCAGTACATAAAATCCATCAGAGACGAACTCGCTAATAAAATATTAACTCCTCCTCAAAAAACCTCCCATACTCCTGTCCAAGGCGGCTGAACGCCAGCAATGGCATGAATTTTTTCCGTCGCCGCATCCTCGAAGAAATCAGTCCCCGGCCTTGCCAATCTCCCGAATAGTGATAAAATTATAAAAAAATCCTTCAGAGAAGGGCCGCGACATGGCTGTAACTGAAAATTATCTCGATTATGTCATCGACCTGCTTGATGAGGCCGGGCCGGTGGAGGCCAGAAGGATGTTCGGCGGGGCCGGGCTGTACTTAAACGGCTTATTTTTCGGTCTGATCGCCGACGACGCGCTTTATTTCAAGGTAGATGAGTCAAACAGGGGAGACTACGAGAAGGCCGGGATGGACCCCTTCAGCCCGCTCGGCACATACTCGATGGGTTACTACCGGGTGCCCGTTGGAGTGATGGAAGACAGCAGGAAGTTGAAGGAATGGGCTCAAAAGTCCTTAAGCGTTGCCGCAAGGAAGGGCGCGGCGGCCAAAAAAAAGAAGAAGACGAAGAAGGCTTGACCTCTTATTGAGGGCGTCTTTGCTACGGGGGCCGGGAATACCTTTCCCATGAAACCTGCCCCGGCTTAAAACCGGCGGATTTCAAGGGCCTTAAAACAATGAACCTCCCCTGAGCAAGCTCCAGGGTATCTGAAAACAACCTATGTTATTAGATGTTTTGCATTGTTTTTAACAAAACACCAGGTCCATTGCGTGGCGAGCATAAAGGAGAGCGAGCAAGCCTCTGAATTTATTGCGCGCGAGCTTGCAAGCGAAGAGCAATAGCCCCGAAGCGCGCTGTAGCAAAAAAAGGCCTTTTTAATAACGCAGCAAGCCGCGGGGCATTATTTTTACTTTAAACGATAAAAAACCCCGTCACTGCCGGTGACGGGGGCCGTAAACCATGGTTCTCGGCTATCGCCCTATTCCACGGTAAAATTGACCGTATCCATGACATTGCCGTCATTGTCCCGGACCTCGACCTTCCATTCACCCGCCTGACCGTTAAGCTTTTTGCTCGAATAAGTCCTCCACCTCTGGCCCTGTCCGAGAGGCGCCCTCACCTTTGACACGACCTCGTTGTCTTTATACCATATGAAGACGGCATCGGTGTCCTTGGCGATGCTGCGGACCTCGAGGAAACAGAAGGCGTTCTCGGCCGACGCCGGAATCTTCTCCGTCACATTGACGGGCTCCCTGTCATGTACGGACTCGGCGACAACGAACCTCTCGACAGTGAAGGCCGTGCCTCCGGTGGCAAACCCGATGGCCGGAAGCGCCGCCAGAAACCCGAGGAGTAGCACTACTCCTGCCATGCGGATCTTTCTCATCTCCAATCCTCCTTAAACTCATTGAAATTATTATAAAATCCGGGATATTACCCGACAAATGCAAGCACTGTTAAAACCGATAAGCCTTGATGGATACCATTGATGGGCTTTTTAAAAACCCGAAAAAACTGCGCATCAACCTGAAAATCATCCAGGATCAGAACCGACTTGATTATATGATTATCGGACGGGAAACGCTGTGACTAAAGTGCGGCGTTCGCTAATAAACTACCCCGCCGCAAGCAGCGGGGTATTCGAAGGAAATATCGTTAATCAGCCTACGCGGCGAGCCGCGCTTAATTAAACCCCGACAGGGGATTAAAAATCTCCGCCATAAATTACGGAGAATTTTGATGGTAAGGAAAAACGATTTATATTTGCCACTCCTTGACGCAACGCTTAAGCGACGGGATTGCAGAGTGCCACACCCAATAAACCGCCCCGCCGCAAGCAGCGGGGTATTCGAAGGAAATATCGTTAGTCAGCCTACGCGGCAAGCCGCGCTTAATTAAACCCCGACAGGGGATTAAACGGAAAAAGCGATGTTTTAAAGATCCTCTTGAGGGGTCAAAATAAAGACCCCCGCTGCCTTTTCAGGCAGCGGGGGTCTATTTTAAATCCCGCAGCGTCCTACTCTCCCACACAGTCACCCATGCAGTACCATCGGCCCTGGAGAGCTTAACTACCGTGTTCGGGATGGGAACGGGTGTGACCTCTCCGGTATGGCTACGGGAAAGCTTCA
>JACRCJ010000285.1 GCA_016219075.1 Deltaproteobacteria bacterium
AGAGCGTCTTGCCGGGATAGAGGTGACGGTCGTGATGGGGCCCGCTTCCAGTCCGTCGCCTTTTTTAAAGAGGTTCATGGAGACCGGAAACCCCGCGTTCAGGTTCCTCTACGATGTCGCGGACATGGCCCCGCTGATGAGATCCTGCCACATCGCGTTCACCGCGGTGGGCACGACGATTTACGAGCTTGCCTACATGGGGGTCCCGTCGGTCATCATATCCAACTACCCCTGGGACGACAGAGACATACGGGAGCTTAAGGACCTCGGGATATCGTTCGGCCTCGGATACTTCAAGGATGTCACCGCGCCGATGATCAGGGGGGCCGTAAAGAGCCTGATGAAGAGGGCGTCGCTTCTGGACCTCATGTCCAGGAAGGCCTATTCTCTTACTGACGGCAGGGGGGCTTTAAGGATAGCTCACATAATAGCCGCTCTCGCCGCCAAAGACTCCGGGACGGCAAAAAGAGAGGCTTTAGACGAGGTAAGGCATGCATAAAGGAAATAACATCGAGAAGGTGAACGGGTACGGGATACTCGAGTGCGAGACCTGCGGGTTTATCCACATAGACCCGGTCCCGTCCAAAGAGGAGCTCGACCGCGTGTACAGGGAAGAGTACTACATGGAGGAGAAACCCCGGTTTATCGAAAGGGTGATAGAGGACCTGAGGTGGTGGGAGACGGTCTACGACGACCGCTTTGAGTTCCTTGAATCAAGGCTCGCCCCCGGGCGCAGAACCGTACTCGACATTGGCTCCGGCCCCGGGTACTTCCTCAAGAGGGGGACCGAGAGAGGTTGGAAGTGTCTGGGGATAGAGCCCTCGAGGCAGGCCTGCGAGCACGCCAGAGGACTCGGGGCCGAAGTGATAAACGCGTTCTTCGACGACTCCACGGCCGCCTCGCTGAAAGGCAGGTTCGACGCCGTGCATCTCTCCGAGGTGCTTGAGCATGTGCCAGACCCCTCCGGAGTCTTAAAGGCGGCTTATGGGTTGCTTGAGCCCGGCGGCATTCTCTCTGCCATCGTTCCAAACGACTTCAGCCCCGTGCAGAAGGTGCTTACGGACAGGCTGAACTTCAACCCTTACTGGCTCGCCCCCCCGCACCACATCAATTACTTCACATTCGGGTCACTCTCCGGACTCATGAGAAAGACCGGGTTCGATGCGCTGGAGCAGACGGCGATGTTCCCGATGGATTTCTTCCTGCTCATGGGAGACAACTACGTCGCCAACGACGAGCTCGGCAGGGCCAGCCACTCAAGAAGGAAGAAGCTTGACATAATGCTCAACGAGCCTGAGCTCAAGGGTTTTAAAAACGAACTTTACTCCCTTATGGCAAAGCACAATATCGGCAGGGAGATGGTCATCTACGGGGTGAAAAAATGATGAAGATATCCGCGGCGCGTAAAATCCAAAACGAGTTGGTCGAAAAGCGCGAGACCGCCTGCAATATCTGCGGCGCGGTGGAATCGAGGCTGACGGCCACGGTAGGCGGCTGCAACTATGTAAGGTGTTCGGTCTGCGGCGTTGAAAGGATGTTTGAGTACCCGACGGAGTCCGATGTCATGGACTTCTACTCGAAAGACTACATGACGAAGAAGTTCAACGACCTCGGCCACCACATCCATTTCACGCCCGAGTACAGGGCCACATACTTCTCCGAGAAGGACCTTACCTTCAGCGACCTCAGGATGGACCTGAAGAAGTATTCCGGCAAAAACCTCCTTGACGTGGGGTGCGCGAACGGCCAGTTCCTCGAGTATGCGTCGAAGTACGGCATCAGGCCGCTCGGGATAGACATCTCGAAAGAGATGGTCGGGGTGGCGCGAAAAAACGGGCTGAACTGCGAGGTCGCCGACCTTTTCGACCTTGAGGGGGCTTACGACCTTGTGACCTTCTGGGATGTAGTCGAGCATGTGATGGACCCGTTGGCCGTGCTTGAGAAGACAAGGACTCTACTGAACCCCGGCGGAGAGGTCGTCATACAGACACCGTGCACAGGGATGGTATCCGAGCTCTTCGGGGAGAAGTGGCTTTACTACCTCCCCGTACAGCACATACACCTGTTTTCACAGGAGGCCCTCTTCGCGCTCCTCTCCAAAACCGGGTATTCGATAACGAGCTGGGTCAGGTTCGGGAGTTGCAACCCAAAGGGGACGATCCCGGATACCAACAAAAGGGCGATAGACACGATAGTAAAGAAGACCGGCCTCGGAGATACTATTGTAGTGAGGGCCGGAAGGACGGAGGACTGATGGAACTCTTTGACTTAAGCGGCAGGACGGCGCTCGTCGTCGGTGGCGGAAGCGGCCTCGGCGAGGCCATGGCAACGGGGCTCGCTGAAGCCGGAGCCCATGTAGTGGTGGCCGGGCGTAACGCGGTTAAGCTCATGAACACGGTCAACAGGATCAAGGACAACAACTGGGCGGCCAGCTCGTTCGTGATAGACATACTGAACACCGCAAGCGTTGACACCACGGTTGACCTCATAGCGAAGAAGTTCGGCTCCATTGACATACTCGTCAACTCGGCCGGGGTGCATCTTAAAAAACCGACGCTCGATGTCACGGACGACGAGTGGAACGCCGTCCTTGACACGAACCTTACGGGGACCTTCAGGGTCTCAAGGGCCGTCGGTAGGAAGATGGTCGAACAGAAGCGCGGCAAGATCATAAATATAGCTTCCCTTGGTTCAACGGTAGCGCTTACCGGCGCCGCGGCCTATACGGCTTCAAAGGCCGCTGTAGTGCTCCTGACCAAGAACCTCGCCGTGGAGCTCGCTCCATACAACATACAGGTGAACGCCATAGCTCCGGGGGTCTTCAGGACGAGCCTCAACGAGAAGGTCCTCGTGGGAGAAAGGCTTGAAAGGATACTCAATAACACGCCGATGAAGAGGCTCGGATCTACCGATGAGATAGCCGGCACGGCCGTATATCTCGCCTCAAAGGCGTCGGACTTCGTAACAGGTTCCGTAATAACTATCGACGGAGGATTTCTGGCATGGGGCATCTAAACGCACAAAAAGGGATCATGGTTCTTGGCGCAGG